>CAZJBN010000002.1:91510-116044 GCA_964543955.1 uncultured Bifidobacteriaceae bacterium | reverse complement strand
GATGAACGGCAGCACCCAGCTCTCGTACTGCGCAGCGAGAATCAGGTAGACGAGGACGAGGCTCAGCCCGAAGATGAGCCCGGCCTGCGCCCCGGCCTTGATCTCCTCGAGCGACTGCCCCGCCCAGGCGAAGCTGAAGCCGTCCGGCAGGTTCTGGGCTGCCAGTTCCTCCATCGTCTGAAGGGCCTGGCCCGAACTCTGGCCGGGCGCCGCGTTGCCGGTGATCTCCGCCGAGCGGAACAGGTTGAAGTGGCTGATGACCTGTGGCGCCGTCGTCTCGCGCAACTCGACGACGGTGTCGAGAGGCACCATCTCGCCGCTCGACGCGCGGGCGTAGAGCTGCTTGAGGTCCGTGGGGCGCGCGCGGAAGTACTTGTCGGCCTGCGCGTACACGCGGTACGCACGGTTGTTGAAGTCGAAGTCGTTGACGTACGCGGAGCCGAGGAACACCGTCAACGCGTCGGTGACCTGGCTGATCGGCAGCCCGAGGCTGCGCGCCTTGTCGCGATCGATGTCCACGATGAGCTGCGGGTCGTCGGCCCGGAACGAGCTGAAGAGGCCCTGGACGCGTCCGCTCTGGTTGCCGGCACCGACCATCCCGAACGTGGCCTGCGCCAGCGGGTTGATATCCGGCGAATTGGTCTGGTCCAGCACCTGGAACTGGAAGCCGCCGAAGGTGGAGAGGCCCTGGATCGGCGGCGGCGCGAACGCCACGACAATCGCGCCCGGAATCATGAAGAGCGGACCGCTGACCCGGTCGAGGACCGCGCGAAGCGACTGGTCCGGCCTCGTGCGCTCGGCGAAGTCCTTGAGCCGGACGAAGATCATCCCGTTGTTCGGCGCGGCGCCCGCGAAGCTGAAGCCCATCACCGAGAAGGCCGCCGCGACCTCGGGATCGCTGTAGATGATCTTCTCGGCCTGCTCCGCGATCCTGGTCGAGTACTGGAGGGATGCCCCGGCCGGCGCCTGGACCAGCGCGATGAAGTAGCCCTCGTCCTCCTCGGGCACGAAGGCCGTCGGCACGACCTGCAACACGACCCATGTGGCATACAGCAGGCCGGCGAAGAGGACGATGGTCGCGTAGCGGAAGCGCAGCGCCGCCCGGACGGCCCGGACGTAGAACCGCGTCCCGCCGTCGATGATCCGGTTGACCACGGTGAAGAACCGGCCGTGGGTGTGCTTCTCCTTGTCGAGCAGGAGCGCGGCGAGCGCCGGCGTGAGCGTCACGGCATTGAACACCGACAGCACCACCGCGAAGGCGATCGTGAGCGAGAACTGCTGGTACAGCCGCCCGGTGACGCCAGGGAACAGCGCGACCGGCACGAAAACCGACACGAGCACGATGCCGATGACGACGACGGCGCTGAACACCTCGCGCATGGCGTCGATCGCGGCACGCCGGGCCGATTTGCCGTACGAGGTGATGTGGCGCTCGATGTTCTCGATCACGACGATCGCATCGTCCACGACGATGCCCGTGGCGAGCACGATGCCGAAGAGGGTGAGCGTGTTGATCGAGAAATCGAAGAGCTTGATGAACGCGAACGTGCCGATGAGCGAGACCGGGATGGTGATGGCCGGGATGATCGTGCTGCGCCAGTTCTGCAGGAACAGGAACATCACGATGATGACGAGCGCGATCGCTTCGAGGAGCGTCTTCAGCACCTCGATGATCGACTCGCGCACCACGCCGACGTTGTCGAAGGCGACCCGCCATTCGAGACCCGGCGGAAAGCTCGGCTCGAGCTGCTCCATCGTGTCCATCACGCCCTGAAACACATCGAGGGCGTTGGCCGAGGGGAGCAGCGTGATGCCCATGCCCGACGCCTCGAGGCCCATGAAGCGCAGGTTGGCGGCGTACTGCTCCGCGCCGAGCTCCACCCGCCCGATGTCCTTGACGCGGACGAGCGCCCCGTCGGCGCTCTGGACGACCACGTTCTCGAACTCGGAGACCTCGGAGAGGCGGCCCATGGCGCGCACGCTGATCGTGAACTGATGGCCCTCGGGCGCGGGCTCGTCGCCGAGCGCGCCGGCCGCGACCTGTACGTTCTGCTCGCGGAGCGCGGCGACGACGTCGCCCGCCGTGAGACGCCGCGCGGCGAGCCGGCCCGGATCCAGCCACAGGCGCATGGCGAAGCGCCGCTCGCCGAAGATGATGACGTCGCCCACGCCGGGCACGCGTTTGATCGCGTCACGAACGTAGAGATCCAGATAGTTGCTGATGAACAGGTTGGAGTAGCGGTTGTCCTGGCTGAAGAAGCCCAGGCCGCCCATGAAACCGGCCGTCGTCTTGGTGACCGTGATGCCGTTGGTCCGCACCTCGGCCGGCATGCGGCCGAGCGCGGAGTTGACGCGGTTCTGCACGTCCACCGCGGCCAGGTCCTGATTGCGCGAGATGTCGAAGGTGACCGTGATCGTCGACATGCCCGAATTGGTGCTCGACGACGTCATGTAGGTCATGCCCTCGACGCCGTTGATGACCTGCTCGAGCGGCGTCGTGACGGCGCTCTCCACGGCCTGCGCGTTGGCGCCCGTGAAGAAGGCCGTCACCTGGACCGCCGGCGGGGCCAGCGTCGGATAGCGGGCGATGGGCAGCGTCGGGATCGCGATGGCGCCCCCGAGGATGATGAGCAGCGAGCAGACCGTCGCCAGGACGGGGCGTCGGATGAAGACGTCGGAGAACATGATCAGGACGCCTTGTTCGCGGGCGCGTCGCCGGCCGGCGCACCGGGAGCGCCCGGCGCGCCGACCATGACCGGCGCGCCGTCACGGATCTTCTGGATGCCGCCCACGATGAGTTCCTCGCCGGGCTCGAGGCCCCCGAGCACGATGTATTCGTTGCCGACGATCTCGCCGAGCGTGACGGCCCGCTGCCGGGCCACGGCCTGGGCGCCATCCTTCTCGACGACGTAGACGAAGTACTGCCCGTTGACGCGCGTGACCGCGGTCAGCGGTACCGTGACGCCGGGCTCGGTGTCCCACACGATGCGGACGCGGACCATCTGGTCGGAACGGAATTGGCCGCGGCCCTCCACCAGGAGCGCCTTGGCCAGTACGGTCTGCGTCGGCTCGACGGTCGGCGAGACATAGGTGATGGGATTGGCGGCCAGAACGCTGCCGTCCGTGTCCACGATCCGCACCGGGAGGCCAAGCGCGAGGCGTGCCGCCTGCTGCACCGGCACGTTCACGTAAATCTCGAGCAAGTCGTTCTCGTGGATCGTCGTCAGCGTCGTCGACGTGGTCACGCGGTCGCCCTGCCGGACGGGGATGTCGCCGACGGTGCCGGCCGTCGGGGCGTTGACGCCGTAGTAGCCGAGCTGGCTCTTCTGCTGCTTGATTTGCTCGTCCACGGCCTGGAGCGCCGCTTCGGCCGTCCGCTGGCCGGTCTGCGCCTGCTCCATTTCGCGCTGGCTCACCGCCCCGGCCTCGAAGAGCGTCGTGGCGCGCGCGGCGTCCTGCCGCGCGTACTCCAGCTCGGCCGCGCGAATCGCGCGTGTGCTCTCGAGCGCCGCCAGCGCCGCCTGCTGCGGCGCCGAGTCGACCACGAAGAGGAGCGCGCCGCGCTGGACCGCGTCACCCGAACGCACGGCAATGCGGGTGAGGAAGCCCTCGACCTGCGGCTGGATCGTCGTGGAGCGGCGCGACTTGAGCGTCGCGATGTACTCGGAGGTCTGCTCCACCGGCGCCGTCGCCAGGGTCCGTGTGTCGACCGGCATCGGCGGCGGCCCTCCGCCCGGCGCGCCGGCCGCCGACGGCGCCTCTCCGCCTCCACAGGCCGACACCAGCGTCAGGAGGATCAGGATGTACGGGAATCGGAACAGGGTGGCTGACATAAGTGGTGCCTTGTGGCCGGTGCGGGCGAATCGACGAGAGTACCGATGATAAATGAACGTTCATTTACTGTAAAGTAGGAACCAGGATGTCCCCTCGACCGAGAGCGATGCACGACGACGCGATCCTCGACGCCGCCAGCCGGGTCCTCGACCGGATCGGCCCGTCGCGCCTGCGTCTCGAAGACGTCGCACGCGAGATCGGCCTCTCGCCTTCCACGCTCGTGCTGCGCTTCGGCAGCAAGCGGGGTCTCCTCCTTGCCGTCGCCGAGCGGGGCGTGACCTCGATGAGCACCGAGATCGCCGCCCGCCGGGCCATCGGCACCTCGCCCATGGACCTGGTCGCTGACGTGGGGGCCTGCCTCCTCCGGTTCACCAAGGCACCGCAACTGCTCGCCAATTCGCTCGCATTCCTGCAGCTGAGCCTCGAGGACGAGGAATTCAGGCAACTGACCCGCCGCAACGCCAGGGCCCTCACGGCAGAAATCCGCGGGCTTCTGACCGAAGCCGCCGCCGCCGGCGAGCTGGCTGACTGCTCCATCCCTGACCTGGCGCGCGCCATTCTCGCGATGACCCGGGGCTCCCTGCTCACATGGAGTGCATCCGGCACACGAATGCCCGCGGACAAATGGGTTCGGGGAGATCTCGAGACGCTGCTTCGGCCGTATCGCGCGTCCCCTCCGGCGCGACGAGCCGGGCGACGCCGCCCGGCCGCGGCCGGCCGCTCCGACCGGGCACGCGCCATTCGTCACTGAGACGAACGCCGCGCCCGAATCGTTCCATCCGTTGGCCGATGACGCGATCGACCACGCATAATGCTGTGGTGAACGACCTCATCCGTGGGTACAGCCGCGGCATGTACAGCAACTGGCTCTGGCACCGGCCGCTTCAACTCGTCATCGATGCCGGCGAAGGGTTGCAGCTCGCCCTCGGTGCCAGCATCTTCGCCCCCGACATCGTGGCCATCACGCACGGGCATTCCGACCACGTGCTCGGCCTGCCAGGCTTCGTGGCGGCGCGCCGCTTCAGCAAGGGCGCGGTCGACAAGCCCCTCACGGTCCTCTATCCGGCAGGCTCCCGCGGCGTGGACGCGGTCCGCGAGTGGCTCGCCCGCGCGTATGCCGGCGTCACGTTCCCCGTGTCGTGGACGCCCATGACCGATGGCCAGTCGGCCGCCTGCGGACGGACGAGGCGGCTCGAAGCCTTCTCCGTCCGGCACACCGACGGCGAGCCCGCACTCGGCTACCGCGTGGTCGAAGCCAGGCAACGCCTCCGGGCCGAGTTCGCGGACCGGCCCCGGGCCGAGATCGAAGCGCTCGCGCGATCGGGACAGCGAGACCTCATGACCGAAGCGGTCCGGCACATCGTCTTTGCGCACACGGGCGACGCAATGCCCGTCGCGCCCTCGCTGGTGGCGGCGGCCGACCTGCTGGTTCACGACGCGACGTTCCTCGCCGAGTCGGATCGAAGGCAGCTCATTCACGCCACGACCGAGGAAGCACTCGGCGTCGCGCGGGACGCCGGCGTCAGCCGCCTCGTCCTGCAGCACCTGTCCATTCGCTACGACCGCCGGGCCGCCCTTCCCCTGCTCAGGTCGCAGGCTGCCAGGTTCGGCATGACAGGCCGGTCATGGCTCCTGGACGATAGCGCGCTCATCGAGCTGTGAACCGCGGGCAGCGGTTCCGGCGACCGACCGTCGAAGACATCCGTACCGGTACAATGATTCGACCATGCCTACGACGCTGACCCGCGCCGAGGTCGCGCGCATTGCCGAGCTCGCCCGGCTGGCACTCACCGGCGACGAGCTGGACCTGTTCACGCGCCAGCTGGGCGAGATCCTCGGGTACGTCGACCAGATCAATGCGCTCGAGACGGGCGGCGTGCCGCCGACGTCTCACGTCCTCAATCGTCCGGTCGAGCGCGATGACGCGGTTGTGGCGCCGCTGTCGAAGCGCGATGCGCTGGCCAACGCGCCGGATGCGGCCTCCGAAGCCGGGCTCTTCAAGGTTCCCAGGGTAATCGGATGAGCATCGACTTGTCGGTTCGAGATCTGGCTCGCGACATCGCCGGCGGCACGCGGACCTCCGCCGAGGTCTGCGACGCGTTCCTGGCGCGCATTCGTGCCGCGGAACCTCGGATCGGCGCATTCACGACCGTAGCGGTCGAGCGTGCCCGCGAGCGCGCGCGCGAGCTCGACACGGCGCGGGGCCGTGGTGAGCCCGTCGGTCCGCTTCACGGCGTGCCCGTCGCCATCAAGGACAACCTCTGCACGCGAGGCGTGCCGACGACGGCCGCGTCCCGCATCCTCCGCGGATTCGAGCCGCCGTACACGGCGACCGCCGTCGAACGCCTCGAGGCGGCAGGCGCCGTAGTCCTGGGCAAGACGAACCTCGATGAGTTCGCCATGGGGTCGTCCACGGAGAACTCGGCACTCGCCTCCACGAAGAACCCGTGGGATCTGTCACGGACGCCCGGAGGTTCGAGCGGCGGGTCGGCGGCGGCGGTTGCCGCCAGTATGGCGCCCGCGGCTCTCGGGTCCGACACGGGCGGATCGGTGCGACAGCCTGCCGCGTTCTGTGGCCTCGTCGGCGTCAAGCCCACATACGGCCGCGTCTCGCGCTATGGGCTCCTCGCCTTCGCTTCGTCGCTGGACCAGGTTGGTCCGCTGACCCGGACCGCCGAGGACGCCGCCATCCTGCTGGGTGTCCTCGCGGGACACGACCCCAGGGACGCCACGTCCTCGACCGAGCCCGTTCCTGACTTCAGGAATGCATTGACGACCGATGCCCGGGAGCTTCGAATCGGCGTGCCCCGGCAACTCGTGGGCGAGGGCGTCGATCCGGCGGTGCGCCGGGCGTTCGACGAAGCGCTCGACGTCTGGCGCGGACGCGGCGCCACGCTGGTGGACATCGAGCTGCCGCACGCCACCTACGCCATCCCCGTCTACTACCTGATTGCCACTGCCGAGGCCTCGTCGAACCTGGCGCGCTACGACGGCGTGCGGTACGGCCACCGCGCGGCGTCCGGGCGCGAAGATGGCGTAACCGGGATGTACGACCGGACCCGCGACGAAGGGTTCGGCGCCGAAGTGAAGCGGCGCATCATGCTCGGCACCTATGTGCTGAGCGCGGGCTACTACGACGCCTACTACCTGAAGGCCCAGCGCGTGAGGACGCTCCTCCGCCAGGACTACGAGCGCGCCTTCGAGCACTGCGATGTGGTCGCCATGCCGACGACGCCGACACCGGCCTTCCGGCTGGGCGAGAAAGTCGACGACCCGCTGCAGATGTACTTGAACGACGTGTTCACGGTGAGCGCGAACCTGACCGGGCTGCCCGCGATCAGCGTGCCGTGCGGCCTCTCACCGGAGGATCTGCCCGTCGGCATTCAGCTGACGGGCCGGATGTTCGACGAAGTCGCGCTGCTCCGTCTCGCGCACGCGTTTCAGCAGGACACACGCTGGCATACGCTGTCTCCCACAAGAAGTGAGAAATGAAAAGTGAAAAGTAGAAGGCTTGCTTCTCACTTCCCACTTCCCACTCTTCACTTCTCGAAGGATTCGCTCACTTCCCGAAGGGTCAGGCGACCGCCGGACGCCGCCTGAAGATGGCCCACAGCATCAGCCCCAGCAGCACGAACGGGATGGCCGGCAGCACCAGGGCGGCGACCGCTGCCAGGATGGCGACGATCGCCACACCTGCCACGACCAGGAGCAGCACCGGGACCGCGACGACGCCCGCGACGAGGCCGACGGCGCCGACCGTGAGCCAAATCGGAATCATCAGGAGCTTGAACAGGAGCCGGAGCGGCAGGAGCACCGCCCACAGCACGATCTTGAGGACGAGGAACACGACGCCGAGCACGGCCACGACGGCAAGCCCGGCCGCGATCAGCCCGCCAAACACCAGGAGTTCGATCATCTCTCTGGAATGGACGAGCCGTGTCCGGCCCGGGTTCCGATGGAGCCGGGCCGTTTCGCCTTATCTGGTGTCGAACACGGCCTTGAAGTCCGGCAGGGACCACTCGACGAGCCCCTCTCGCACTTCTTCCATGGCCACCCGCTCTGCCTTGACCTTGGTGGACGCCACGACGGGTGTCACGCCCGGCGCCGCCGTCGGCGGCGGAGCGACCGGCGCGGTCTCGTCGTCCACGGGGTCGAGACGGGGCTTCGCCCCGCGCCGCAGCTGCTTGGCGCGGAGGGCCGAGACATCCACGAACAGGAACCGGCTCTCGATTCGGGGCGCCTTCGGCCGTTCGACGACGGGCTCTTCGGACGTGTCGTCGGACTGGATTTCCACTTCGGACATAGCCTCTGAGTCTAGCACGAGCTCCGAGGGAAGGTTCGCGCGGCCCCGGCCCAGCCCATGGCGTCGGCCACAGACCGGCGGCGAGCCCTGAGCCCTCGGCCAGCTCGGGGCTCGCTGGACGCAGGTCGAAGGGAGCGAACGCCCGGAATGGTCGAGCTAACGGAGCGGACGAACGAACAGACCGACGAACCAGGACACGAGGCTGACGACGATCGCACCCAGGACCGCCGACCAGAAAGTGGCCACGTTGAAACCCGGCACGACCCAGGCCGCCATCATGAAGGCCGCACCGTTGACGATCAGGTAGAACAACCCGAGCGTCAGGATGGTGATGGGGAGCGTCAGCAGCGTGAGCACAGGCCGGATCACCGCGTTGACGAAACCCAGGACGAGAGCGCCGACGGCCAGTGATGTCGGCGAGGCGAATTCGACGCCGGACACCAGGTAGCCGGCCACCCAGAGCGCCAGCCCGACGATGAGCCAATGCAGGAGGAATCCACCCATGGACGGGGACGATACTACAGGCGGGGGCGTCGATTCACGGGCCGGGCTCCGGACCTCGCAGGCCAGGAGCCCGGTCGGGGCCAGAGGCTACGAGACGGCGACGTCGATCGAACGCGGCCTGGCTTCCTCGCGGAAGGGCAGCCGCACGCTCAGGACGCCGTTCTTGAACTCGGCCGCGATCTGGCCGGCGTCCACCGTGGACGGCAGCGAGAAGGACCGGCTGAATCGGCCGTACGCGCGCTCGATCCGGTGGTACTGCTCCTTCTTCACGTCCGACGCCAGCTTGCGCTCGCCGCTCAGCGACAGCGTGTTGTTCTCGACCGTGACCGACACGTCCTCTTTCTTGACGTCCGGCAGTTCCACCTTGAGGACGAGCGCCTTCTTCTCGTCTTCGTAGATGTCGACGGCCGGCACCCAGTTGCTGAGCACGCCTTCCTCGCGGCCGCCGTACAGGTCGCCGAAGAGTCGGTTCACACGATCCTGGAAGGTATTGAGATCACGAAACGGGTCGAATCGAACGATGCTCATGGTTTCTCTCCCGAAGTGAGACTGGCTGACAGATGACCGGGGCGGCACGTCCGGCGCGCTCGCCCCGATCGGTTACCTGGTTTCCGCGTACTCGGCGTCGACGACTTCGGCGTCCTTGACATCCCCGTCGCCGGCGGACGCCTGATTCGGCTGTCCCGCTGCCTGTGCACGGTAGAGCGCCTCGGCGGCCTGGTGCGACGCCTGCCGCAGTTCGTCCCCCGCGCGGGAGATGGCGTCCTTGTCATCGCCCTTGACCGCGATCCTGGCCGCTTCGACGGCCGTCTCGAGCCGCGCGACGTGTTCGGCGGGCAGCGCGCTCCGGTTCTCGGCCAGCGTCTTCTCTGCCGAATACGCGAGCGCGTCCACCTGGTTGCGCGCGTCGATGACCTGACGGCGCGCCTCGTCGGCGGCGGCGTGCGAGGCGGCGTCCTTCACCATCCGGTCCACGTCCTCTTTGCTGAGGCCGCTTGCGCCGTTGATGGTGATGGTCTGCGCCTTGCCGGTCGCCTTGTCGGTCGCCGCCACGCTCACGATGCCGTTGGCGTCGATGTCGAAGCTCACCTCGACCTGCGGGACGCCGCGCGGCGCCGACGGCAGGCCCACGAGGTGGAACCGGCCCAGCGTGCGGTTGTCGCGCGCGAACTGCCGCTCGCCCTGCAGCACGTGCACCTCCACCGACGTCTGGTTGTCGGCGGCCGTCGAGAAGATCTCGCTCTTCCTCGCCGGGATGGTCGTGTTGCGCGGGATGAGCACGGTCATCACGCCGCCAAGCGTCTCGAGACCGAGCGAGAGCGGCGTGACGTCCAGCAGGAGGAGGTCCTTGACCTCGCCCGCCAGGACACCGCCCTGGAGTGCGGCACCGACGGCCACCACTTCGTCAGGGTTGACGCCCTTGTGCGGCTCCTTGCCGAACAATTCCTTGACCACCTGCTGCACGCGCGGCATGCGCGTGGATCCGCCCACGAGGACCACCTCGTGGATGTCGCCGGCACTCAGCCCCGCGTCGGCCAGCGCCTGCCTGACCGGGCCCAGCGTCCGCTGCACCAGGGGCTCGACGAGCCGCTCGAGCGCGGCGCGCGTGAGCCCGATCGCCAGGTGCCTGGGACCGGCGGCATCGGCCGTGATGAATGGCAGGTTGATCTCCGTCTCCACGGCGGACGACAGCTCGATCTTCGCCTTCTCGGCGGCTTCCCTGAGCCGCTGGAGCGCCATGCGATCCTTGCCGAGGTCGATGCCCTCGGCCTTCTTGAACTCGGCAACCAGCCAGTCGACCACCGCCTGATCGAATTCGTCGCCCCCGAGGTGCGTGTCGCCGTTGGTGGACTTGACTTCCACCTCACCGCCGCCGACGTCGAGGATCGAGATGTCGAACGTGCCGCCGCCAAGGTCGTACACGGCAATGGTCTCGTCGGTCTTCTTGTCGAGCCCGTACGCCAGCGCCGCGGCTGTCGGCTCGTTGACGATCCGCAGCACGTTGAGGCCGGCAATCCTGCCGGCATCCTTGGTGGCTTGCCGCTGCGCGTCGTTGAAGTACGCGGGGACGGTGATGACCGCCTCGGTCACCTTCTCGCCCAGGTGGTCTTCGGCCGCCTGCTTCAGTTTCTGCAGCACGATCGCGGAGATCTCGGGCGGCGAGTACTGCTTGCCTCGCACGTCGATGCGCGCGTCGCCATTCGTGGCCGCCACCACCGTGTACGGCACGCGGCGGGTCTCGTCCGGCACCTCGGCAAACGTGCGGCCCATGAAGCGCTTGACCGAAGACACGGTGTTCTGCGGGTTGGTCACGGCTTGCCGCTTGGCCACCTGGCCCACGAGCCGCTCGCCGTCCTTCGCAAAGCCCACCACCGACGGCGTGGTCCGCGCGCCTTCCTGGTTGACCGCGACGACCGGCTGGCCATTCTCAATGACGGCCACGACCGAGTTGGTCGTGCCGAGGTCGATCCCAATCACTTTGCTCTTCGCCATGTCCCGAATTCTCGCTGTTATTTGACCTTGTGTCAAGCATATTTTCTTAGTGTAATCAACTCATATTGCTCTTCGGTCCATGGCCTCATCGGTTGGGCTCGACCGCCCGGCAAGCGCTCAAGAAGCGCCCGTGCACGTCTCGACGCGTCCACGGCTGGCGTGTGAGTAGAATCGGAGTCGTGCCCTCGTTCTCTCACTCCTCCACCGACGCGCCCGACCTGACTCAGGACGTCCGCCGCCTGTTCGAGGAACTGGCACGCCGGCCCGAGCGCCGGGGGCCGGTCACGGGTGAGTGCTCGCCGGTCCTGGACGTGCTCGAGACCGACCAGGCCCTCGAGATCCTGGTGGACGTGCCCGGCATGCGTCCCGACAGCCTGCGCGTGCTCATCAAGAACGGCATCGTGCTCGTCGTCGGCGAGAAGGAGCGGCCGGAGCCCTCGCGGATGCCGGCGAGCTACCACCTGGTCGAGCGAGACTTCGGCCGCTTCGCACGCGCGGTTCGGGTGCACGTCGCCGTCAACGCCGCCGAGGCGCGTGCCCGGCTCGCGCAGGGCGAACTGCGCATCGTGCTGCCGAAGATCGTCGAGCGCCGCGGCCGCGAGATTCGCATCCCCATCGAGACGAGCCGGTCGTGAAGCTGCTCTTCATCGGCGACATCTTCGGGCGGACGGGCCGGGACCTCGTCAAGCGTGCGGTCGGGCCCCTCGTGCGGGCCCACGGCCTGGACCTCGTGATTGCCAACGGAGAGAACGCCTCCGGAGGCGCGGGGCTCTCGCGCACGAGCGCGGACGAGATCTTCAAGGCCGGCGTCGAGGTCATCACGGGTGGGAACCACACGTGGGACAGACGCGAGATCCTGGAGTTCATCGACGAGAACCCCCGCATCCTCCGGCCCGCGAACTACCCGCCGGGCACGCCAGGTCGCGGCGCCGCGATCGTCACGTCCGGATCGGGCGCGAAGGTCGGCGTGATCAACCTGATGGGACGTGTGTTTCTCTCGACCATCGAGGATCCGTTCGCCGTCGCCGAGCGCGAGATCGCGGCGCTCAACGAGCAGGGCGCGCAAGTGATCCTGGTCGACATGCACGCGGAAGCGACCTCGGAGAAGATCGCCCTGTCGTGGTTCCTCGACGGCCGGGTGACGGCCGTCATCGGCACCCACACGCACGTGCAGACGGCCGACGAGCGTATCCTGCCGGGCGGCACGGCGTGCCTGACCGACGTCGGCATGACCGGCCCGCACGACGGGGTCATCGGCATGGACCGTGACGCGGTCATCCAGCGCTTCCGGACGGGCCTCCCGGCACGTTTCGAGCCTGCGTCGGCCGGCCCGCGGCTGAACGCTGTCGTCATCACGGCCGATCCCGCCACGGGACGCGCGACCGCAATCGAGCGCGTGTCGCTCGGCCAGGCGGACATCGAGGCCCTGTCCACGCGCGAGACGACGGTGACGCCATGAGCCGGCTGCCGTTCGAAGACGAGCGGGACAACCCGACGCCTCGGGCCCCGGTGACGGTACGCCTCCCTGTTGCGCGTCCGGCCCCCGCGCGTCCCGTGCCGCAGCTCGCGGTGCCGGAACCCCCGGCCGCGCGCCGCGCGCTCAGCGTGATGGAGCTCTCGTCGCGCCTGCGCGGCGTCCTCGAATCGACGTTCGACGAGGTCTGGGTCGAAGGCGAGATCTCGAACGGGCGCGTGTGGAACACCGGGCACTGGTACTTCACGCTCAAGGACGCGACGGCGCAGGTCAAGTGCGTGATGTTCCGCTCTGCGGTCCGCATCCTCAAGTTCAAGCCGGCTGACGGCCTTCGAGTCGTCGCCCGCGGACGCATCAGCGTCTACGAGCCCAAGGGCGAGTACCAGCTGGTCTGCGAGCATCTGGAGCCGCAGGGATACGGACCGCTGCAGCTGGCATTCGAACAGCTCAAGAAGAAACTGGCCGCCGAAGGCCTGTTCGACGAGGCCCGGAAGAGACCCTTGCCTGCCTTGCCGCGCCGGATCGGCATCGTCACGTCCATCGACGGCGCCGCGCTGCGCGACATCGTGCGGGTGCTCCGGCGCCGCTATCCGAATGCGCACCTCGTCATCGCGCCCTCTCGCGTGCAGGGTGAGGGCGCGGCCGGAGACGTGGCGCGTGCGCTCCGGCAGGTCGGCAGGCTCGACACCATCGACGTCGTCATTGTCGGGAGGGGCGGCGGGTCGATCGAGGATCTGTGGGCCTTCAACGAGGAAGTGGTCGCGCGGGCGATCGTGTCGTGTCCGGTACCCGTGATTGCCGCAATCGGGCACGAGACGGACTTCACGATTGCGGACTTCGTGGCGGACCTGCGCGCGCCGACGCCCTCGGCCGCAGCGGAGCTCGTGGTCCGGAAGAAGGACGAGCTCGGCGCTCATATCGACCGCCTGAGCCAGCGCCTGACCGGGACGGTCACCGCGCGCATCAACCGGCTCGAATCGCGCCTCCACGCGCTACTCGCACGCCCCGGCATGGCCGGCGTGCAGGGACGCCTGGCCTGGCGCGCCCGTCACGTGTCGGAGCGTGCCGCCGACATGCGGCACGCGGTTGGCGACGGCCTGCTTCTCCGCCGAAGGCGTCTTGGTCAGCTCGAGCGCGCGCTTGGGGAGTACGACCCGCGCCATCGACTGGGTGGCGTTCGAACCGGCCTCGTTGCCTCGCGCGGCCGGCTGGATGCCGCCGTCACCCGCCGCCTGCACGTCGCGCAGTCGCACGTCGGCTCGGCGATCGCCCGACTCGAGGGCCTGAGCCCGCTGGCCGTGCTCGGGCGCGGCTACGCCGTCTGCTGGGACGACACACGCACGCACATCGTGCGCGATGCGGCCACGGTGTCGCCCGGCGAGGCCATCCGTGTCACACTCGAACGAGGAGAGATCGAGGCGCGGGTGGAGAAAACGATCTGAACTCCGCACTCTGAACTTTGAACTCTGAACTTTGAACTCTTCACCCATGGACCCCACCATCAAGGACTTCGAAGCCGCCGTCGCCGAACTCGAAGCGATCGTCAAGAAGCTCGAGGACGGCGACCTGCCTCTCGAGACCTCGCTCCAGCTGTACGAGCGTGGCGTCCAGCTGTCGCGTTTCTGTCATGGCCGCCTCGAAGCGGCCGAGCGCCGAATCGACGTGCTGAACGAGCGCGGGGAGGCCAGACCGGCACCGCCCGCACTCGGCCTCGATCGAGACGACGAGGCATGAGTCCCGCGTGACGCTCGCCGAGTATCTCGACGCGCGCCGCCGGATGGTCGACGCCGCGCTGGCACGCGTCCTGGACGGCCCGCCTCACGCCCCGGCGCTCATCGCGGACGCGATGCGCTATTCGCTCATGGCCGGCGGCAAGCGGCTGCGGCCGCTCCTGGCGCTCGCCGCGGAAGAGGCCGTCGCCGATCGGGACGGGCGCGCCTGGTCGCCCGGGTCGACGCTCGCCCTTCCGGCCGCGTGCGCGATCGAGATGATTCACACCTATTCGCTCGTCCACGACGACCTGCCGGCCATGGATGACGATGGCCTGCGCCGGGGACGGCCGACGTCTCACGTCGTGTACGGCGAGGGCATGGCCATTCTGGCGGGCGACGGCCTGCAGGCCGACGCCTTCGCGCTCATGGCGCGCGAGCCGGTCTCGAGCGACGCGGTCATCCTGGCGCGCAAGCTCCGCGCGCTCGTCGCCGTCGCCGAAGCCGCCGGTTCGGCCGGCATGGTGGGCGGACAAGCGATCGATCTGTCGGCGGATCCGGCGCGACCGCGAGCCGATGGCGAGCCTCCTGCCACGGCGCTCGACGCCGCCGCGCTCGCCGACATGCACGCGCGCAAGACCGGCGCGCTCATCCGCGCCTCGGTCGTCGCGGGCGCCCTCATGGGCGGCGCCGACGATGAGGTCCTCGGCGCGCTGGGCGGGTACGGCCGGGAGATCGGGCTCGCATTTCAGATCGTGGACGACATCCTCGACGTCGAAGGCCTGTCGGCGGATCTCGGCAAGACCTCCGGCAAGGATGCCGCGTCCGGCAAACCGACCTACGTGGCGGTGTACGGACTCGATGAGTCCCGAAGGCTCGCGGCCGGCTGCCTGGCTCGTGCGGGCGAGGCGCTGGCCGGCGTCGGTCTCGGGGGGTCGCGCCTGGCGGGCATCGCTCACTGGGTGGTCGATCGGCGCGCATGAGCCGCCGCCTGCGGCTCGACGTGTTGCTCGTGCAGCGCGGCCTGGCCGAGTCCCGCGAGAAGGCACGTGCGCTCGTCATGGCCGGGCGGGCCGCCGTCAACGGGCAGGTCGTCCACAAGGCTGGCGCGCTCGTTGACGACACGGCGCCGATCGACGTGAGCGGACCCGAGCATCCGTGGGCGAGCCGAGGCGGCATCAAGCTCGCGCATGCGCTCGACACCTTCGACGTCGACGTGACCGGGCAGCTCGCGCTCGACATCGGCGCATCGACCGGCGGATTCACCGACGTCCTGCTGCAACGCGGTGCGCGCGCGGTGATCGCGCTCGACGTCGGCCACGGCCAGCTGCACTGGAAGCTCAGGACGGATCCGCGGGTGACGGTCATCGAGGGCCTGAACGCGCGGCACCTGTCGCGCGCCGACCTGCCGGACCTCGGCGAGGGCGTTCAGGTCGCGACGATCGACGTCTCCTTCATCTCGCTCGTCCACATCCTGCCGGTCCTCCCTCCCCTCCTCGCACCAGGCGCGGCCGTCATCGCGCTGGTGAAGCCGCAGTTCGAGGCCGGACGCGAGGAGGTCGGCCGGAAGGGGATCGTGACCGACCCCGGGATCCACGCACGCGTGCTCGACAAGGTCATCGCGGCAGCGGCTGAAGTAGGATTGACGGCCATCGACACTGTTCCTTCGCCGATCACGGGCGCGGAGGGGAACCGGGAGTTCCTGGTCCGCTTCGCCGGCCGTGAGCCGCAGAGCATCGGGAGCCGCGATTGAAGATTGGCATCGTCACCAAGCCGGCGCTCGCCGACGCGCGCGAGACGCTGGTCGCGCTCGAAGCCTGGCTCGGCACGCGCGGAATCGACGCGAGCTGGGCGCCCGAGGCTGCCGCGCTCCTCCCCGCCGGCCAGCGCATCGTCGCCGAACACCGGCAGATGCCGGCGTCGGTGGACCTGGTGCTCGTGCTCGGCGGCGACGGCACGCTCCTTTCGATGGCCGGGCACATTGCCGCGGCCGATCGGGACATCCCGATTCTCGGCGTCAACTTCGGATCGCTTGGCTTCCTCACCGAGATCACGCGCCCGGAGCTCTTCTCGTCGCTCGAGGCCGTCGTCGCCGGAGACGCCGCGCACGACGTCCGCATGATGCTCGAGGCCAGGACCACACTGGCGCCGGCGGGCGGCGATCCGCCAGGCGAAGTCCGCCACGATACGCGCGCCGTGCTGAACGACATCGTCTTCACGCGGACGGCGCTCTCGCGCATGATCGAGGTCTCCATCCGCGTGGGCGACCAGCTCGTCACGACGGTGAAGGCCGATGGCCTGATCATCGCGAGCCCGACGGGTTCGACGGCCTACAATCTGTCGGCCGGCGGCCCGATCGTGCACCCCGCCATGGAGGCGTTCGTCATCACGCCCATCGCCCCGCACACGCTCAGCAACCGCCCGATCGTCATCCCCGCCGAGCGCGAGGTACACATCGAGCCGATCGGCGCCAACGCCGGCGAGCTGTACGTCACGTTCGACGGCCAGTCCGGCTTCCCCGTCAGTGACGGCGATACCGTCACGATCAGCAGGGCACGCCGCCCGATTCGCCTCATCCGCGCCTCGACCCGCAGCTACTTCGAGGTACTGCGCGAGAAGCTGAAGTGGAACCTCAAGTGAGGGCCAGCGCTCGATCGTCGTTTCAGCGCTGTCTCGCTCGCCGGAAGAAATCGACCTGCCATTCCTGAACGTTCCGGTTGTGCTCGGCCAGCGTCTCCGCGAACACGTGTGACCCGTCGTTGCGGCTCACGAAGTAGAGGTACTTCACCGGCGCCGGATCGAGCGTCGCGGCGAGCGAGGCGCGGCCGGGGGCCGCAATGGGGCCCGGCGGGAGGCCGGCGTAGCGGTAGGTGTTGTAGGGCGAGTCGAACTGCAGATTCTCGCGTGTCAGGTTGCCGCTGTAGCGGCCGGCCTTGGCGAGTCCGTAGATGACCGTCGGGTCGGCCTGCATCGGCATGCCGATCGCGAGACGATTCCGATAGACGGCCGCGACGACGGGACGCTCGTCCGCGCGCCCTGTCTCCTTCTCGACGAGCGAGGCAATCGTCACCACCTGTCGGGGCGTGAGACCTGCCGCCGAGGCCCTGGACCGCAGGTCCTCGTCGTAGGCCGTCTTGAAATGGGCGACCATCTGCGCGACGACTTCTTCGGCGGAGGTCCCGCGCGGGAACGCATAGGTCTCGGGAAACAGGTAGCCTTCGAGATCGCTGGCGAGCGGATCGAGATCGCCGATGAGCGAGACGTTGGAGGCCGCGCGCTCGAAGTCCGACCGCGTCCCGAACCCGCGCTCCTCGAAAGCGGCCCCCATTTCCGGAATGGTCAGCCCCTCGCGGAAGGTGATGAGACGGCGGTAGACATCTCCGCGCACCAGCCGATCGATGACCTCGGTCGCCGTGGCCGGCTGTTCGAACCGGTACTCACCTGCCTTCAGATCGTGGGCACGGCCGGAGAGCATCAGCGCGGCGCGGAACGTGAGCGCGTCGCGCACGACACCGGCGTCGGCGAGGCGGGCACCGATGACGGCAGCGCCGCTCCCGGGCGGGATCTCGACGAACAGCTCGCCGCCTTCGAACCCGCGAAACGGCTGGTTGACGCGCTGATGCATCAGCCAGGCGACGGTGCCGCCCGACACGAGGCTGGCGATGAGGAGCACGACGACAACGCGGAGCATGAGTTTCATGAGGTCTCGACGATTGGCAGCAGTGTTGGTACGCGTGCGTGGCTCGCTCGGGCTCTCAGGATGCCCGGCGATCCAGGTAGTCCTGGAGAATGACCGCGGCGGCGGCGGCGTCCAGCTTCTTCTTGCGGTCGCGCCAGTCCCGGAGGCCGCGTTCGGCCAGCCGCGCATCCGCCTCGTGGCTCGACAACCGCTCGTCCTGGAGGACGACCGCCATCCCGACGCGATCGCCGAGCGCGCGCGCAAAGGCTTCGACAATCGGCGTCTGGGTCGTCGGGCTGCCGTCGAGGCGGCGCGGCCACCCCACCACCACCGCCTCGAGCCCATCGTCATCGCCGGCGAGCCGTGAGACCTCGTCGGCAATCAGGCGCAGCGTCTCGGCCTCCGACGGCGGACGCTCGATCAGCCGCCAGGGCGACGCCAGCGTCGCGGTCGCGTCGCTCAACGCCAGTCCGACGCGACGCCGTCCGTAGTCGATGCCGAGCACCCGCACGCCGCCAGTATAAGCCGCGGGCGCGGCGCATCCGGATCGCGCCGAGGGGATAAGATCCGCGACGTGCGATGTGGGATCCTGGCCGTGGCGGCACTGGCCGCCATGGTCGCGTGCGGCGCGCCCGCGCCAGGCCAGCCGCGAAAGCTCGTCGTGATTGCGGTCGACGGGCTCGAACCCGATGTAACCGAGCGCCTGATGCGTGCGGGGCGGTTGCCCAACCTCGCCGCGCTCGCCCATGGCGGATCGGTCGTGCGCGTCACGCCGACGCCGGGCGCAGACGCTGCGGCGGCGTGGGCCTCGCTCGCGACGGGTCTCAATCCAGGCGAGCATGGCATCTTCGATCTGGTCGCGCCGGATCCGGAGGACCAGCGGCCGCGCGTCGCGACGCTCATCCCCAGGCCATCGCGGCAATGGCTCGGCCGATGGTGGACCGAAGGACCCGCATACGCCCACGTCAGAAAGGGTGCGGCCTTCTGGACGCGTCTTGGCGAGACGGGTGTCCGGAGTCGCGTGCTGTTCGTCCCGGGCACCTTTCCACCCGAGCCGGTGCCATCGGGCAGTCTCATCGCCGGCTCGCCTCTCCCGGATCTGCACGGCGGCCTGGGCGGCCACACATGGTTGTCGACCGATGTCCCCCCGGATCGCGAAGGGCACACGCGGTTCGGCGGCCGCATCGTGCGTCTTCACTTCGAACGAAACGTCGCCGACGCGACCATCCCGGGCATCCGCACGCCGGTCGTGCAGGATCTCCCGATCAGGATCGCGTGGAACCCCGAGGCGCGCAGCGCCAACATCACCATTGCCGGCACGTTCGTGCATCTCGATGAGGGACAACGCAGCCGCTGGGTCGCCGTGACGCTGGCCCTCAATGCCTTCACTCGCATCGACGGCCTCGTGCAGCTGCATCTGCTGCGGGCGGGCAACGACGTCGCGCTCTACGTCTCGCCGGTCCAGTGGCATCCCCGCCGTCCCCCTTCGGCGATCGCGCACCCGCCTGATGCGGCTACGGCGCTCTTCGATCGGCTGGGCACCTACCGGACGCTCGCGTGGCCCGGCGCGGCATGGGCGCTCGTCGACCGACACCTGGACGAGCCCGACTTCCTGGCCAGCGTCCAGGAGACGTTCGACGATCGGGCCGCCGCCATCCTGAATACGGTGGGCGCCAGCGACTGGGACCTCGTCGCTGCCGGCATCGAGACGCTCGACATCACGCAGCACGTGATGTGGCGGCTCGTGGACGCAGGCCATGCGATGTTCGATGCCGGGCGCGCTCGGCGGTACGGGAGGGCCGTGGAGGAGATGTATGCGCGCGTGGACGGCCTGGTCGGACAGGTACAGGCCGCGCTGCCAGGGGAAGCCGCGCTGGCTGTGGTGTCGGCCTACGGGATGTACACCGCCAGGCACGTCGTGGACCTCAATCGGTGGCTCGCCAACGAAGGCCTGCTCGCCTGGTCGGGAGCGCCGGCGCCGGTCACGCTGGCCGCCCTGACCGATCCCGCCGCGCGCCACGACAACGTCGACTGGCCGTCCACCCGGGCCCGCGCCATGGGATCGGGGCACATCTATGTGAACCTCCGCGGACGGGATCCGCGCGGCATCGTGTCGCCTGGCGAGGAGTACGAAGCCCTCGTCGGACGGCTGACGAACGGCCTCGAGGCGTTGACCGACCCGATCTCGGGACGCCGCGTGGTCTCTCGCGTCCGCAACGGTCGCGACCTCTACAGGGGTCCGCATGTCGATCGCGCGCCGGACCTCGTCGTCTCGTTCTCTCCTGGCTACACCATCACCTGGGACTCGTTGATGGGCGGCGCGGCCGCGGCGGTGATTGCGAGGAACCAGGAACGCTGGAGCGCAGAGCATGCGTCTGTCGACGAAGCCGCGGTGCCCGGCGTCTGGCTGTCGGATATTCCGGTCGGCGATTCGGCCATGAGCGTCCTCGACATCGCGCCGACCATCGAGCGCTACTTTGGGCGCGAACCGGCGCCCGGACTGGATGGCCGGTCACGGCTGGCCGCCGGTTCGCGTCCCCTTGACGGGTCGAGGACCCGCTTCACCCCTCATCCCCCGGCCGCGGCAGCCAGCGCATCGCGCAAGTAGGAGGCGACGAGGGCGGCGCTGACGGCGAACGCCAGCATGCGGATGATGGCCGCACCCTGGCCGAGCAGGCGCTGGGTGATGAGCTGCACCGGCTGCCATGCCGCGAAGAAGACCAGGTAGGCGACGCCGACTCCGATGGGGACGCCGAATCGTGGCACGAGCAGCATGGGCAGCAGCGCGAGCACGAACACGCTTCCAACCCACGTGGTGACGGTAAGCCCGAGCAGTTCGCCCCTGGAAATGAAGATGCCGTTTGGGGGGGATGGCGCGGTCATGATCCGATCTTACAATTGCACCAGACGATGACCCTCCTGAACTGGCGGAGCGCGGCAGCGGCGCTCCTCGTCGCGGCGGCGTCGACGAGCGCGTCCCTGTGGGCCCAGCCATCGGCCGACGCCTCCCGGCGGCTCGCCGAGCGTGCCAGCGAGCGCATCCGGGCGCTCCAGCGGGAGGCCGATCAGCTCGCGGCACAGGCACGCACCGTGTTCAACGATCTGCGGCGGCTGGAGCTCGACCGCGCCATCGCCCAGCAGAAGGTGGCGCAGACGACCGCGGAGCTCGAGGCGGTGACCGCGGAACGCGACCAGGCCGTCGCACGTGTCGCATCGCTCGAAGCCGAGCGCGTCGCCAACACACCGGGCCTCGAGCAGCGGCTCGTCTCGATCTACAAGCGCGGTCGCGGAGGCCATGTCCGGCTGCTGCTCTCGTCCGACGATCCGCGGGCGTTCGGCCGCCTCACGCGCGGCGTGGCGGCCATCTCGACGCTCGACCGCATGCGTGTCGAGACCCACCGCCGCACGCTCGCGGCTCAGCGCGATGCGCTCGCCGACCTCGAGACGCGGCACGCCGGCGTCACGGCGTCCCAACAGGCCGCGGCACGCGCGCAGGCCGACCTCGACAGCGCCGTGAAGGCGCGCAACGCCGCCATCGATGCGCTCGACCGGCGCCGCGACCTTGCCGCCCGTTACGTCAACGAACTGCAGATGGCACAGGAAGCCCTCGACGGCACGGTCGGCGCGCTCGACAGCGCCGCCGTGACCACGCTGCCGTTCCGCCCGTTCCGCGGCGATCTCGACTGGCCCGTCGAGGGCCGCATCCTCTCGAGGTTCGGGCGGGCCATCGACAGCCGTTTCGGCACCTCGATCGTCCGCAACGGCATCGAGATCGCCACGACCGAAGGAACGCCCGTGCACGCCGTGCACGGGGGAACGGTCGCTCACGCCGCGCCGTTCTCGGGCTTCGGCACGCTCGTGATCGTCGATCACGGCGCGGGTGCGTTCACGCTGTACGGACACCTCGCGGACACGAGCCTCGTCCGGGGCCAGGGCCTCGCACGCGGTGATGTCGTCGGGATGGCCGGGCTGGCGCCTGCCGGTTCGGCCGCGGTCTACTTCGAAGTCCGCGTCGACGGCCGGCCGGCCGATCCCCTACAATGGCTCAGGAGCTCACCATGAACCGCCGCGGCCGTCTCATCGTGCTCGCCTTTTCGATCGGCATCATCGCCTTCGCCGGCGTGGGTGGCTTCATGAGCCGGGCGGCCGCCGCGCGGCAGGACGGCTATCAGTCGCTCGCCATCTTCGACGATGTGGTGACGCTCATCAGCAACAACTATGTCGAGAACATCGACATGGACAAGGTGATGAAGGGCGCGATGCACGGCCTGGCCGACGGGCTCGACCCCGATTCCGCCTACCTCGATCAGCAGCAGGTCGCGGCGTTCGAAGCCAGGCAGCCGGCACAGAGCGGCCTGACCGGGCTCGAGCTGACTCGTCAGTACTATTTGCGCGTGATCGCGGCTCGCGATGGGTCGCCGGCGGCGCGGGCGGGCCTGCTCCCGGGCGACTACATCCGCGCCATCGACGGACAGTCGACGCGCGATACGTCGGTCTTCCAGGGCATGCGCTACCTTGCAGGAAAGCCCGGCACCGACGTCCGGCTCACGGTCCTCCGCGGCAATGCGGCCGAACCGCACGACGTGGTGTTGACACGCGAGGTGCTGTCGCCGGCGCCGGTCACGAGTCGCATCGTCGCGCCAGGCGTCGGCCTGATTCGCGTGCCCGAGTTCACTGACAAGACGCCGGAGGCCCTGGAGCGCGAGGCGAAGAGTCTCGCGGACCACGGCGCCACACGCCTCGTCCTGGATCTGCGCGGCGCGGCATTCGGCGAGACCGAAGCCGGGCTGGACGCGGCCCGTCTGTTCGTGCCGAGCGGGACGCTTGCCTATCGGCAGTCGCGCGGACAGGAGAAGGAGGTGGTGTCCGCCGCGTCGGGTGACGGCGCGATCACCGTCCCCGTCGTCATCCTGACCGACAACGGCACCTCGGGCGCCGCGGAACTCTTTGCGAGCGCCCTCGGCGGCAACACGCGAGCCACCATCGTCGGCGAGCGCACTCTTGGCCGCGCAGCCAGGCAGAAGCTCGTCACGCTGCCGGACGGCTCCGGCCTGCTGCTCACGTACCTCTTCTACCTGGCCCCTGGTGGAGGATCCCTTCACGAGAAGGGACTGACGCCGGATATCGCCGTCGAGTCGCCCAACGTGGAGTTCGGCCAGGCGCCGCCCACCACCGATCCCATCCTCGAGAAAGCGATCGAGTCGTTCGGCGCGAAGAAAGCCGCGTAACTGCTTGACTCGTTCGAGCGCGCTCACGTATAACCGCGGACATTCACGCACACACTCAGCGCGCGGCGCGGCGCTCACATCCTGAAACGCGCGTCACGAGTGCAGGAGGTTTCCACGAATGAACAAGCAGGAGTTGATCGCGAAGCTGGCCCGTGACCTCGGCACCAGCAAGGCGACCGCGGCCAGAGCCGTGGATTCGATGATCGGCAGCATCACCAAGGCGCTCAAGAAGGGAGACAGCGTCACCCTCGTGGGCTTCGGCACCTTCAAGACGTCCCAGCGGAAGGCGCGCACGGCGCGCAACCCGCAGACCGGCGCGCCGATCAAGATCCCCAAGCGCAAGGCAGTCCGCTTCACGGCGGGCAAGGCCCTCAAGAGCGCGGTCAACTGACAGGACGCCGGGTTCATTTTCCCGGTGTCTCGCGTGGAAGATGCCGGGTTCAGCTCCCGGCATTCTCGAGTGGACAATGAACCCGGCGTCCTGTCACCGGCCTCTCGCCGCGTCGCCCCTCTGCTATACTTCTGATTCCAGTCCGTCACGACAGGGAAGGCATAGGCGCGTAGCTCAGTTGGTTAGAGCGCCTGCTTGACACGCAGGAGGTCGGCAGTTCGAGTCTGCCCGTGCCTACCACTCGACTCGGGCGCGAAGCGGCCGAGGCGAGTGCCCTGAGCGAGCCAGGGTGCTCAGGGCGAGTCGAAGGGCCGTCCCTCGCTCATGGCAAGCCACCTGACAGGTCGAATGCCCTGAGCGAGCCGTTGGTTCAGGGCGAGTCGAAGGGCCTCGAGAGAGCCGCGGGTCTACGGCGAGTGTCGAGGGGCCTACGGATCCCCATGAGTCAGATCACAGTCACGCTCCCCGACGGCTCACAGAAGCAACTGCCCCTTGGCGCGCCGGTACGCGACGTCGCCGCGGCCATCTCTCCGAGGCTGGCCGCCGCCGCGCTCGTGGCCAGTGTGGACGACACGCTGGTCGATCTCACCAGGCCGCTCGATCGCGACGCGGCGGTGCGCATCATCACGAGCAGGGATCCCGAGGCGCTCGAGGTCTACCGGCACTCCACCGCGCACCTCCTTGCGGCGGCTGTCACCGCGCTTCACCCCGGCGTCCAATGCGGGATCGGCCCCCCGATCGACGACGGGTTCTTCTACGACTTCGTGGTCGAGACACCGTTCATCCCCGAGGATCTCGAGGCCATCGAGGCGAAGATGCGCGAGCTGGCGGCGGCCGACCTCGTCTTCGAACGCCAGCTGTGGCCGCGTGAGGAGGCGATCGCCTTCTTCGAGAAGCGCGGCGAGCCGCTCAAGGTGCA
>CAZJBN010000002.1:87132-91500 GCA_964543955.1 uncultured Bifidobacteriaceae bacterium | reverse complement strand
TGATCGAGGAGAAGACGGCCGGCCAGCCCCTCGTCTCGGTCTACACGATCAAGGATCGCGAGACGTTCGTCGACTTCTGCGTCGGGCCGCACGTGCCGTCGACCGGGCGCCTCCAGGCGTTCAAGCTCACGACGACGTCGAACGCGTACTGGAAGGGCGATGCGCGGAACCAGCCGATGCAGCGCGTGTACGGGACGGCCTTCTTCTCGCAGAAGGAGCTCGACGCGCATCTGGCCCGGCTGGAGGAAGCGAAGAAGCGCGACCATCGCAAGGTCGGCCGCGAGCTCGGGCTCTTCACGCACCATCCGTGGGCGCCGGGAGCGACCTTCTGGCTCGACAAGGGCACACGCCTCTACAACACGCTGAGCGACTACATGCGCGGCGTGCTGATCCCGGCCGGATACGTCGAGGTGAAGGCCCCGATCGTGTTCAACAAGGCCCTCTGGGAGCTGTCGGGGCATTGGGACTACTACCGGGAGAACATGTTCCTGGTCGAATCGCGCGACGGCGAGCAGATGGGCCTGAAGCCGATGAACTGCCCGGGCCACTACCTGATCTACCAGAGCGAGATGCGCAGCTACCGGGACCTGCCCTTGCGCCTCCACGAACAGACGCCGCTCCATCGGAACGAGGCGTCGGGCGTGCTCACGGGCCTGACGCGCGTCCGCCAGTTCTCGCAAGACGATGGGCACTGCTTCGTGACCGAGGCCCAGATCGGTGACGAAGTCGAGGCGCTGCTGCGGCTCGTGCAGCGCGTGTACGCCGACTTCGGGTTGAGCTACACGGCCAAGCTGTCGACTCGTCCGGAGAAGTTCCTCGGCGCAATCGCAACGTGGGATCACGCCGAGGCGGCGCTCGAACAGGCGCTCGACCGGGCCGGACAGGCCTACGGCCTCAATGAAGGCGACGGCGCGTTCTACGGCCCCAAGATCGACTTCGACATCGAGGACGCGCTCGGCCGCAAGTGGCAGTGCGGGACCATTCAGCTCGACTACCAGGTGCCCGAGCGCTTCGACCTGACGTATGTCGGCGCCGACAACACCGAGCACCGGCCGGTCGTCATCCACCGGGCCATCTTCGGCAGCATCGAGCGCTTCATCGCCATCCTGATCGAGCACTTCGCCGGCGCGTTCCCCTTGTGGCTGGCGCCCGTGCAGGCCGCCGTCCTGCCGATTGCGGACCGGCACGTGGAGTACGCACGGGAGGTCGGCCGGGCGCTGGAGGCCGCCGGACTGCGGATGGTCGTCGACGACCGGCAGGAGAAGGTGAACTACAAGATCCGGGAAGCCCAGCTGCAGAAGATCCCCTATATGCTGGTCGTGGGCGACCGGGAAGCTGCGGACCGGGCCGTGGCCGTCCGGCGCCGGGCTGGCGGGGACCAGGGGGCGCGGTCCCTGGACGAGGTCCTGACCGATCTGCTTGCCGAGGTTCGGTCGAAAGGGTTACCCTAGGAGTCTTGACCGCCCGAAAGCTGGACGGGCAGGGAAAGGTTCGTCGGCCGAGTCAGGGAAAACAAGCGAGGCGAGTCAAACCACCTAGTCCGGGGGGTTCGACACGAGTCTCGCCAGTCTTTGTCAGTGGAGGACCACTATCGCATTCGATCGTAACCGTCCTGGTCGCCGGGACGACCGGCTCCGCATCAACGAGCGCATTCGCGTGCGCGAAATCCGTGTCATCGACGACGCCGGACAGCAGCTGGGCATCATGCCGCCGCCGCAGGCGCTGGCCATCGCACGTCAGAAGGGGCTCGACCTCGTCGAAATCTCGCCGACGGCGCAACCGCCCGTCTGCCGGATCATGGACTACGGGAAGTACCAGTACCAGGAACAGAAGCGGACGCGCGAAGCGAAGAAGCACCAGAAGGTGATCGAGGTCAAGGAGATCAAGTTTCGCCCGAAGGTGGACGAGCACGACTACCAGTTCAAGAAGAAGCACATCGAGCGCTTCCTGGAAGAGGGCGACAAGGTCAAGGCCACCGTGTTCTTTCGCGGGCGCGAAATGGCGCACCCGGAGATCGGGCATCGCATCCTGATGCGGCTCCTCGAAGAGCTGGCCGACGTGGCCCAGCCCGAGACGATGCCGCGCCAGGAAGGCAACCAGATGCACACGATCCTGACGGGCAAGAAGGGCGGCAAGAAGGCCGCGCCGAGGCCCGAGGCCGAAGAAGTTCAGGGGTAGACGAGATCATGAAGCTCAAGACACACCGCGGCGCCGCGAAGCGGTTCAAGAAGACCGGCAGCGGCAAGATCACCCGGGCGTCGGCGTTCAAGCGCCACATCCTCACGAGCAAGCCCACGAAGCGCAAGCGGCAGATGCGCGGCACGGCCGTCGTGTCGGACGCCGACGCGCCGAAGCTGCACCGGATGCTGCCCTACAAATAGTTCAACGTTCAAAAGTTCAAAAGTCTCAAAGTTTCGGCGCGCCGCGGTTCGCGTTCTCGGGGCAATTCCGCTGCGGCATCATGCGCCTGGTCACGACAGTTGGTCGTGGCCGAAGTTCCGCGACCAGCGGACCCCCGGATCGCGAACGGAGCCCATATGCCGCGCGTCAAGCGTGGAGTCGTTCGTCGGCAGAAGCGAAAGAAGCTCTCGAAGCTCACCAAGGGCTATTTCCAGAACAAGAGCAAGCTCTACAAGTTCATGCGGGAGGCCGCGGAGAAGGCAGGCGTGTACGCCTACGTCGGCCGCAAGCGCAAGAAGCGCGACTACCGCAGTCTCTGGATTGTCCGCATCAACGCCGCCGCGCGCGAGCACGGCACCACCTACAGCGTGCTCATGAACGGGCTCAAGGCCGCCGGCGTCGAGCTCGATCGCAAGAGCCTCGCCGAGCTGGCCGCGCGCGAGCCGGCCGCGTTTGCGGCGCTCGTCGAGAAGGCCAGGGGCGCGACCGCGGCGTAGACCGGCGTCCGGCTCCAGGCATCGGACTGCGCGTCCGGCTCGATCGGGCCCTTCTCCTCCATGACCATCGACCCCGCCATTGGCCCTGAACGGGCCCGCGAGATCTTCGACGCGGAGCTGGCGGGGATCCGTACGGCAGATGCGCTGCAGGAGTTGAGGAACCGGTGGGTTGCACGGACCGGCAGCTGGGTTGCCGCGTTCATGGAGCGGCTGGCGTCCGCACCGGCGGCCGAGAAGAAGACGCTCGGCCGCGGCGCCAACGATCTCAAGCGGCACGTCGAGGCGGCAATTGCCGGGCGGGCCGCCGCGATCGCGGCCACCGCGCGTCCGGCAGGCGCGGTGGACATCACGCTCCCCGGTCGTTCGCGCGAACCCGGCGTCCGCCACCCGCTCAGTCTGGTTCGCGACGAGGTCTCGGCCATCTTCTCGAGGCTCGGCTATCAGGTGCTCGAAGGCCCGGAGATCGAGGACGATTACCACAACTTCGAAGCGCTCAACATGCCGGCCGAGCACCCGGCGCGCGACATGCAGGACACGCTCTATCTCGAGCGCCCGCTCGAGTCCGCGTCGTGGGACACGCCGTCGCGCGGCCGCGCACCGCGTGCGCCGCAGCCGCTCACTCTGCTCAGGACGCACACCTCGGCCATGCAGATCCGGCACATGGAGCGGCACGACCCGCCCGTGCGCCTGGTCGCCATCGGTCCGGTCTACCGCCGCGACAACCTGGACCTGACGCATACGCCCATGTTCCACCAGGTCGAAGGCCTGGTCGTGGGGCGCGGCATCACCCTGGCAGACCTCAAGGGCACACTCACCTCCATGGCCGCGGCGCTGTTCGGTTCTTCGACTCGCGCCGATAGCGAGGGTCGCTCAGGGCGGGCGCCGTCGATCGTGCGGTTCCGCCCCAGCTTCTTTCCCTACACGGAGCCGAGCGCGGAGGTCGACATCCGCTGCATCCGCTGTCACGGCCAGGGCTGTCCCATCTGCAAGCGCACGGGCTGGCTCGAAATCCTCGGCAGCGGCATGGTGCACCCGGCGGTCTTCGAGTACGTCGGCTACGACCCGGATCAGGTCACCGGCTTCGCCTTCGGTATGGGCATCGAGCGCGTGGCGCTCCTCAAGTGGGGTGTCGAGGACATCCGCCTGTTCTACGAGAACGACCTGCGTTTCCTGGAGCAGTTCGGCCGATGAAGGTCCTGCTCTCCTGGATTCGCGAGTTCGTGGAGATCGACGAGCCGGCGGACGCGATTGGCCGGCTGCTCTCGGTGCGCGGCCTCGCGCTCGAAGGGCTCGACATCCGTCCGGCGGGTGCCCGGCCGCCCTGGGGCGGACGCTCCGAATCCGAGGACGCCCTGCTCGACTTCGACGTCACGGCCAACCGGCCCGACTGCATGTCGGTCGCCGGCGTCGCGCGCGAGATCGCCGTCGCGTACGGCCTGCCCTTCAAGGCACACCCGGGCACCCCGAGCAC
>CAZJBN010000002.1:54395-87032 GCA_964543955.1 uncultured Bifidobacteriaceae bacterium | reverse complement strand
CTCGGGCACCTCGGGCACCTCGGGCACCTCGGGCACCTCGGGCACCTCGGGCACCTCGGGCACCCTGCCAGTGTCGATTTCTGCCCCCGACCTTTGCGCACGCTATGTCGGCGCGGTCGCCGACGTGCGGGTTGGGCCGTCGCCGGCGTGGTTGGCGGATCGACTCGCGGCCTGTGGCGTTCGGCCGATCAGCAACGTCGTCGACGTCACCAACTACGTGCTGCTCGAGCTCGGTCAGCCGATGCACGCGTTCGACGGCGCGCGCCTGGCCGGACCTCGGATCGACGTCAGGCGCGCCCACGCGGGCGAATCGATTCTCACGCTCGACGGCAAGCCGCGAACGCTCGGCCCCGAGATGCTGGTCATTGCCGATGCCGACCGAGCGGTCGCAATTGGCGGCGTCATGGGCGGCGCCGACTCCGAGGTCTCGGGCACCACGCGCCGCATTGTCCTCGAGGCGGCGTGGTTCCTGCCCTCGTCGGTCCGCGCCACGGCCAGGGCGCTTGGCCTCAGGACCGAGGCCTCGATGCGTTTCGAGCGCGGCGCGGATCGTTCGGCCGCGGCTCAGGCAATGGCCCGTGCCGCGGACCTGCTTCAGGCCACTGGCGCCGGACAGGTAATCGGTCCCTTCATCGACGTGTACCCGCGACCGCTCGAGGCGCGAACGGTCGCGCTCGATCCACGGCGTGTGCCGGCGCTGCTCGGCATGGACGTCCCGGAGGCCGACGCCGTCCGCATCCTCGCGGCGCTCGGGTTCACCGTGACGCCCCGGGGTGCGGGATGGGCGGTGGGCATCCCTGGCTGGCGCGTCGACATCCACCGCGATGTGGACCTCATCGAGGAGATCGGCCGGCATCACGGGTTCGAGCACCTGCCCGCGACCTTCCCTGCCGTGGAGCAGGCGCCGCCGCCCTCGGATCCGCGCATCGCGCGCGATCAGCGGGCCCGCACGCTGGCGCTCGCGTCCGGCTTCTCCGAAGCCATCAGCTTCGCGTTCATCGAGGCACGGCGCGCCGAGCCGTTTCTCGACGGTCAGCCTCCCGTGGCGCTGGCCAACCCGCTCTCGGAGACGTTCGCGGTGATGCGGCCAAGCCTCGTGCCCGGCCTGGTCCAGGCCATCAGCCACAACCGGCGGCACGGTCGGCGCGACGTGCGGCTCTTCGAGATCGGCACGCGCTTCTCGCCGCAGGGCGAAACGCGGACGCTGGCGCTCGCCTGGACGGGACTGGCCACACCCGATCACTGGAGCGGCCACCGCCGCGACGTGGACTTCTTCGATGTGAAGGGTGTCGTCGAAGACCTGGCTGGCCTCTACGGCGTCGCCATCACCTTTGGGCCGCCTGCCGATGGGTCGGTCGGCGCCGTCACGTTGCAGCCCGGACAGTCGGCCGAGGTGTTTGGTCGTCAGGCGCGGGTCGGGTGGCTCGGCCAGCTCTCCACGGCGCTCGTCGATGCCTGCGACCTGCCGGTGGCGGACACGGTGTATGTCGCCGAGGTCGACCTCGATCGCCTCACGGCCGATGCGCCGGCATCGACCCGGCGGGCCGAACCATTGCCGCGCTTCCCCGCCGTCGTGCGCGACATCGCGCTCCTCATCGACGATCGCTTGTCTGCGGAAACGGTTCGTGGCACCATTCGAACGGCCGCTCCCGAAACCCTGACACGCCTCGTCGAGTTCGATCGGTACCAGGGCAAGGGCATACCCGACGGGAACGTGAGTCTGGCGCTTCGCCTCACGTTCCAGTCTCCGGACCGCACGCTCACCGACGTGGAGGTGCAGGACGCCGTCACCGTCATCGTGCGGGCGCTGGCGGATTCGTTGGGCGCGGTGCAGCGATAGGTTCGTGGTGACCGGTTCGCCGGTTCGACAGATCTCAGCGACGTAGAGGTTCACGTGGCCACCAAGACCGCAGCAGGGTTGGAGCCGATCGATCGGCTCGAAGAGAAGATCAAGACGCTCGTGAACCTCATCGGGCGGCTCAAGAACGAACAATCGCGCGCCGCGGACGAGAACGCCCGCCTGCAGCGCGACGTGGACGCGCTCCAGGCCCGGCTCGCGGACGCCGAGAGCTCGTCGGCCGAAGCCATCTCCCTGCGAGAAGAGCGCGACCTCATCAAGGCGCGCGTCACCGAGATGCTGCAGCAGCTCGATGGGCTGAACCTGTAGCAGCCGCCGCGTGTGCGCCGGCCCGCGGTGGCGGACCCGGCCGCCCACGCGCCCGGCGGCGCCGGTTCCGTGGTTGCCGAACGCCTATGACCGACTCCCGTGTGGTGACCGTCGAGATTCAGGGCCAGCAGTACCCGATCAAGACGACGCTCGATGCGGTCTACGTGCAGCGGCTCGCGTCGCACGTGAGCGCGCGCATGGAGCAGGCGGCGCTGACCGCGCCGTCGGCCGATACGGTCGGCCTGGCGGTGCTGACGGCGCTCAACATCGCGGACGAGCTGTTCCGGGCGCGCGAGCAGCAGGCCTCGGTCTCGGGCACGCTGGCCGAACGTACGGCCGCCCTCGAGCGCATGGTCGACCAGGCGCTCGCGCTCGCCGACTGAGCCCGCTTCGTCTTCATTTCGCCTTTCGCTTGACCCCGCCCGCTCCCCGCCCTAAGATCCCGTTAGCTTCTGCTTTGCCCGTGATGGTTTCTCGGAGGCTTGTCTGAGCCAACGTTAAACTCCAAGAGAGTCGCGACGGCCGCGTGGTGTGCATGCCTCCGTGGAGAGGAAGCCTGAAGCGCGGCACTTACAGCGGCTCCACCTGCTTAGTGCAGGTTCAGCAATCCTCCCCACACGGCAAAGCGGGGCTCTTTGAGTCCCGCGCACCCCCGCGGACGCGGCAGCTTCCTCGTGACGGTTTCGGACCTGGGCGAACACGCCCTGCTGGCGCGCATTCTCGCGCGCCTTCCCCGGCCAGGCGCCCAAATCCTGGTCGGGCCGGGCGACGATGCCGCGGTGATCGCGCCGGGCCGGAACCTCCGGCTCGTGGTGACGACCGACGCGCTGGTCGAGGAGGTACATTTCTCGAGGACCTGGAGCCGTTCCCTCGACATTGGCCACAAGGCGCTCGCCGTCAACTTGAGTGATCTGGCGGCAATGGGCGCCGCCCCGAGATGGGCGCTGGTTTCGCTGGCGCTGCCACCGTCGCTGCCCGTCGCGGACGTGGAGGACGTGATCGACGGCGTGGCGGGGCTGGCGCGGGAGCACGGCGTGTCGGTGGCCGGCGGCAACATCACGAAGAGCGCCGGCGGTCTGGTCGTCGACGTGACGGTCGGGGGCGAGGCCGCGCCGCGCAAGTGGCTCACGCGGAGCGGCGGCCATCCAGGCGACGAGTTGTGGGTCAGCGGGCGGATCGGTGCGGCGGCCGCGGGACTCGAGATGCTGTCCCGGCCTCTCGAAGCCGGATCGTTCGAGCCGGAGGCGGTACGGGCGTGCACCGACCGCCACCTCCGCCCCGAACCGCGCGTGCGGCTGGGACTGGCGCTGGCGCGTGGCGGAGCCGCCCGGGCCGCGATGGACTCGAGCGACGGGCTCGCCGACGCGGTCGCGCAGATCGCGGCCGCCAGCGGATGCGGGGCGCTCGTCGACGCGCGGCGGCTGCCGATCGATGCGGCGGCGCGCGCGTGGTGGGACGCGAGAGGCGCCGACACCGTGACGCGCGCCGTGTCGGGAGGTGAGGACTACGAACTGCTCATCGCGGTTCCGCCGAAGTGGTCTGGACGGCTGCGCGCGGTGACCATGCGCGTGCGCACGCCCGGCCTCACGAAGATCGGCGTGTTGACGCGGCAGCCGGGATTGCTGATGGATCGAGCCGGCGAGCGGGTGCCGATGCCACGAGGCTTCGAACACTTCTAGCCCGCGAGTTCGACCGACGGAGGTTCGGAGCGCGAAGTTTCGAAGGACGAGCATGTTTCTCACCGATTCGTTCATGCGGCGTTCGTTCGCGACGTTGGCCGTCGCGGTGGTGTTCGTCTTCCTGTACGAGACGACGATCCGCGACTCGCGCTACGCGGCGCGGCAGGCGACGCTGTCCGAGTCGACGGGCCTTCCGCAGGCCGGTGCGCAGCTGGCCTTCACGGCGACGGCCTACTGCAAGGGCGAGACGACGGCCTCGGGTGTCATCGTGCGGACCGGAGTGGCCGCGGCGGATCCGGGGCTCCTTCCGGTCGGCACCGTCGTGCGCATCGAGACGCCGAACCCTCGCTACAACGGCGTGTGGACCATCATGGACACGGGTCCGGCCGTCCAGGGACGCATCGTCGACCTGTACCTCTGGAGCTGCAGGGAAGCGCTCGCCTTCGGGCGCCGGCCCATCCGGCTCACGGTGCTGCGTCTCGGCTGGAATCCGCAGATGAGCGCGCCAGGGCTGGTCGATTCGTTGTTCCGTCAACGCGAGGCCGACCGTCGGTCCCCGCCGCCATCGGAGCCGCTGCCCCTGCCATCCGTACCTCTGTCAGATGGGTTCGCGCCAAAATAGTCATGCATCGCGACAACTCATTACAGGCGGGATAGCCGCGAATCGCTGTTATCATCGCCCCTTATGCATGCGCTTTACGTGGTCTTGCCCGTCCTGGGCATCCTCGCTATTGCTTACAGGTACTACAGCGCGTTCATCGCCACGCGCATCTGGATGCTGGACGACTCGCGCGTCACACCGGCCCATACCAAGTATGACGGCGCCAACTACTATCCCACCACGCGATGGGTCCTCTTCGGACACCACTTCGCGGCCATCACCGGCGCCGGCCCTCTGGTCGGGCCGATGCTGGCGGCGCAGTTCGGCTACGCGCCTGGCCTGATCTGGCTGGTCGCAGGCGTCTGCCTGGCCGGTGCGGTCCACGACTCGATGATCCTGTGGGCGTCGACGAGGCGTGGCGGCCGTTCGCTGTCGGAGATCGTCAAGAGGGAGATCAGCCCGTCGGCCGGCATCGTCGCCGCAATCGCGATTCTCTTCATCCTCGTCATCGCGATCGCCGGGCTCGGCATCACGTTCGTCAACGCGCTGGCCGACAGCGCGTGGGGCGTCTTCACGATCGCCATGACGATTCCGCTCGGAATCTTCATGGGCTTCTGGATGTATGTGTGGCGCAAGGGCCGCATCAGGGAAGCCACCATCATCGGCGTCATCGGCCTGCTGCTGGCCGTCGTTGGCGGTGAGCCGCTCAACCACCCGGACTCGTGGCTCGGGAGCTTCTTCCACCTGTCGCGCACCCAGATCGTCATCGCCCTGGCGATCTACGGGTTTGCGGCCTCGGTGATGCCCGTCTGGCTGCTCTTGTCGCCTCGCGGCTATCTCAGCTCGTTCACGAAGATCGGCACGATCCTGCTCCTCGCGCTCGGCGTGATTATCGTGAACCCCGAGTTCAAGATGCCGGCGCTGACGGAGTTCGCCGCAGGCGGCGGCCCGATCATCCCCGGTCCGCTCTTCCCCTTCGCGTTCATCACCATCGCGTGCGGCGCGATCTCCGGCTTCCACGCGCTCATCAGCTCGGGCACCACGTCCAAGATGGTGGACAAGGAGTCCGATATCCGGCCCATCGGATACGGCGCCATGCTCATCGAGTGCCTGGTCGGCGTGATGGCGCTCGTCGCAGCCAGCGCGATGGAACCGGCGGACTTCTTCGCCATCAACGTTCCCCCCGAGGTCTACGCGACGATGACCTTCCAGGGCCAGACGCTGGAGCCCATCCACCTGGCCGGCATCGAGGCCGCTGTCGGCGAGAACGTGATCGGACGCACGGGCGGCGCGGTGTCGCTCGCGGTCGGCATGGCGCAGATCTTCGCGGCTCTCCCCGGCATGTCGGGCCTCCTGAGCTACTGGTACCACTTCGCCATCATGTTCGAGGCGCTGTTCATCCTGACCACCATCGACTCGGGCACGCGCGTCGGCCGGTTCCTGCTGCAGGAGTTCCTGGGCAAGGCCTACAAGCCGTTCGCACGCCAGGACTGGATGCCAGGGGCGTACTTTGCGACGGGGATCATCGTGCTCAGCTGGTCGTACTTCATCTACACGGGGCGCATCGACACCATCTGGCCCATGTTCGGAGTGGCCAACCAGCTGCTGGCAGCCGTGGCGCTGGCCACGGCGACAACCATTCTCGTGAACATGGGCAAGGTCAAATACATCTGGGTGACGGTCGTGCCGCTCTCGTTCCTCTCGGTCAACACCATCTGGGGCGGCGTCCTGAACGTGACCGGCAGCTACTGGCCCATGGCCATCGGGCCCAACCCGGACGTCAACTTCCAGGGGTGGGTGCTGACGATCTGCTCCACGCTCATGCTCATCTGCGCGGTGCTGATCCTGTTCCAGGCGGCCGCCAAGTGCATCAGCGTCCTCAACAGCGGGAAGGTGCAACTGGTCGAGTCGAACGACTGATCTGCTATCCTGAACCCCGTCCGACGCCCACTCGGATGTCCAGCCCCTCCGCTGGAGAGGCCGCGCGCTCGGGCCGATAACGTGGTTCTCGGCATCACATCCGGGGTGGTGGATCGCTCATGTTGCAGACAGGATTCGTGCGTGCGCTTGCCTGGTGCCGGCCCGTCGGGCTGGCGGTCGTCGTGCTCCTGGCCGGGGGACGCCCGGTCGAAGCGCAGTACAGCCCCCCGGCAGAGCCGGCCGTCGGCGAGGACTATCACTTCGAGCTCGCCTATTCGTTCTGGAGCGCGGATGCCTCGCTGCTCATCTCGTCGGAATCACTCGGTATCCCGGGCACGGATATCGACCTCGTCGAGGACCTGGGCATCGAATCGAAGCGGATGAACCGCCTGAACATCGTGCTGAGGCCGGCCCGCAAGCACAAGTTCCGGTTCGAGTACACCCCGATCAAGTACGAGTCGGAAACGTTTCAGATCGAGCGGGAGTTCATCTTCAACGGCCAGCTCTATCGCGTGGGTCTGCCCGTCTCGACGACGGCGGAGTTCAGGACGTTCCGTTTCGGGTACGAGTACGACTTCATCTCGCGCGGCCGGGGCTTTCTGGGTGTGCTCCTCGACCTGAAGTACACGGACGCGAGCGTGGAGCTCGACAGCCCCATCGGCCTCGAGTACACGACGCAGGCGGCGCCAATCCCCACGATCGGCGTCACAGGCCGCGGGTACGTGGCGCCGAATCTCGCCGTCGGCGGCGAGGTGTCGTTCTTCCGTGTTCCCGACAACCTCAGCGAATCCTACGACGGCTCGTACACGGACTACGACTTCTACGGACTCGTGAACTTCAACCGGAACGTCGGCGCACAGGTGGGGTACCGGTCCATCGACATCTTCTACGAGGCCGAACGCGATCGTGGCTCGCTGAAGTTCAAAGGGTGGTACTTTGGCGGCACTGTACGATTCTGAACGCTCTCAAGCGCCAATCTTCAATTCGGCACGATCCACACCCCCAGATCGCGCATGTCGCGCGTCGCCGCGTCGTGGCGGGCAGGCCTGAATCCCTCGGCCGTCTCGATCTCCACCTCCCACGACTGCATGCCGGGGCGTGTGGGCACGACAATCCGCCGCTCCTCACCGGGTGACAGGCGCAGCGAGTCGGCCCAGTTCCCCGAGGTCAGCCCGACGGTCGTCTCCACGGGACCGGCTCGTACCAGCAGCGCGGGCGGGGACGTCTCGCCGCCCGAGTCGACGACAATGCGGGCCGCCGACTCACCGCGGGTCCAGAAGCCTCCGGGTTCCATGAAGGCGCCCTCGTCCATGAAGAATACGCGGGCCGCGCCGTACCTCGCCGCTCTCAGTGCGAAGCCCTCCGATTCCTGATCTCTGTCGTCTCGCAGCCGGCGGGGCTGCAGCTGGATCGCCGACACCGTCCTGCCGGCGTCATCGTCGCCGCGAATGGTCAGCGAGTGCACTCGGACGGGCAGGCGAATCACTATCCCGACGGACCCTGCAGGGCGCCCATCCAGCTCCAGATGCTCGAGGGCCTGCGAGGTCCGGCCCACGGTAACGGTGAGCGCCCCGGAAAGGCGGGCCGATCCGTCGACGATGAGCTCGTAGTCGCCTGCCGGGACGAGCGGGGCGGTGAAGAGCGCGGGATCACGTGCCTCCCGGGTACCGCGGGTGCTCGTGGCCAGGCGCAGTTGAAGCGGCGCCCGAGCGCCGGAATACAGCTGCCAGGGCCGGGACCGCCATCCGACCGTGTGCCATCGGCCTTGCCAGTGGTGCAGGAGGTCCAGCGACGAAGTGCCGGGCGTGACCGCGTAGCCATGACGCGCCCACGCGAACGTGGACGCGACCATCGCGGTCGCCGCAAGGCTGAGGCAGGCCCACGTCCAGGGGTCGCCGCGCCGGGACGCCAGCCACCAGCCCGCCGCCAGGCACAGTGCCGCAGCGGAAACCCATGTCCCGATGTCGGCAACCGCATCGCCGACCAGGTCTCGGTGCACGCTCGGCAGCGCGAGTGGAAGGTTCACGCTGCGATTCGCCCAGTCGAGCAGCAGGTCGAAACCGTCTCGCCCGTTGTAGAGGAGCGCGCCGTCATGGGCGAAGATCCGCGGCAGGACGAGGGCCAGGCTGAGGCCCAGCACGGCGAGTACGATTGCGCGCGCGGCGGGCGTGCGGCATGACTGCCACAAGGCAGCCATCGGGACCGCGGCCACCGGCAGTATGACGATGAGAAACCGGGCTGGTGCGCTGAACCCTCCCCACCACATGCGATAGGACGCAACCGCGACCGTGTAGGTGACCGCGAGCAGCGCCAGTTCGAAGGCGAGGCGCGGGCGCCGCCTGGCCAGCGGAAGCATCCCCACCATCGCCGCGAGGTACACGGGCGCACTCGGGACGAGCCCGAACTGCTGATCGCCCAGCAGGCCGCTCAGCCCGGGCCCGAGGTGCGCCACGGCGCTCTGCGTGTACCCTCCGTAAGGAGCGGACGGGTTGAGCGTGCCCCAGATCATCCAGAAGTAGCCGAACCAGGCGATGGCCGCCACGATCGGGAGGGCCAGGAAGACCGCCGCGTCACCGAGGCCACGCGCGAGGCCCGGCTGGCGCCCCGGCTGAGCGTCGCGCCGCCAGACCAGGCGCAGGACGATGGCGATGCCCAGCAGGCCGGCGACGATCGCGAACCGCGTATGCAGCCACGGCAGTGCCGCCATGGCTGCGCCGCAAGCCGCGAGCGCGGGGCGTGAGACGGGGCGGCCGCGTTCGAGCGCAACGAGCAGCCACAGGCCCGCAACGGTGCAGGCCGCACCGGCGCCATCGGGGTAGATCGTGAACGCGTGGAAGACCATCGGCACCGTCAATGCGACCGTCGCCCACGCGACCCATGCCGCGTGCGCGCTCGACGTCATCTGCCAGACGACCAGCCAGAGCCCCGCCATGGCCGCGGCCACGAGCAAGGCAATCGTCAGGACAGCGCCAGGGTACCCGGCGACGGCAAACGCGGGCAGCACGAGGACGGAAACACCCGGAGCGTGAATCGAGTAGATCTGTTCGTCGAGGCCGCGGCGCAGGTAGTCGGGTTTGAGCTCGCCGAAGAAGTACGGCGCGTAGTCGCCACGCGCGTGGTTGTTCTCGATCCGCAGGTCACGATCGGCGAGCAGGCTCTGGGTGATGATCAGATAGTGCGGCTCGTCGCCGCCGGGAACCCGATCGCGAAGGGCGGCTGCCGCCGCCAGGTAGCACGCGCCCGCGAGCACCAGTGCCAGCCAGGGTGCGCGGCGCGGATCGGCCAGCCACCTCGCCTCGGCTGCACGGCTCAGGGCGGGCCACGCGAGTCCCACGGCCACGGCAGCCCAGACGAGCCACGCCACGGGCCCGGTCCAGATCAGGAAGGCCGCTGGAATCGGGCCCGGCAACCACGGCAGCCACAGGAGGAACGCCAGCGCGAGGGGCAGCACACGCCGGACAGGCGATCGCCGCCCGACGACAACCCCGACGAAGAGGGCGGCCACCGCCAGGAGCACCCAGACAGGCGGAAGTATCCCGATCCGCGTGCGGTTGGCCGCGTCGGTCACGGCCACCGTACCGAGGGACAGCCAGACGGCCACGCCAGCGGCCGCTGCCAGCGCAATGGGAACGACGCGTGCGTTCACGTTGAGTCAGATTCTACCGGGGCTTTCGGGCCAGGCACATGATCGACGAGCCGCACGGCATGTTGAAGGCCCGGAGCGCGATCGCCTCGACGCCCACCGCCATGGTGAACGCCGCATTCACCGGCGAGGGAGGCACGCGGATCTCCCATTCTCCCGATGCCGGCTCGCCGTCCTGCCCCATCCACCGTCCGACGATGCGGGCGGGCAGCATGATCGGGAAGAGCGAGGCATAAACGAACGTCATGCGATCCACGGCCAGCCCCGCGCCCTCCAGCAGCCGGCGGACTTCTGCGGGAGTGTATCGCCGGACTTCCTCGGCAAAGACCGAATGCTGCCCCCTCAGGATCTCCAGCGCCGCGAAGTTGAAGAGCGCGGCGCCGCCGGGCTTGAGCACGCGCGCCATCTCGCGAATCGCCGATTGTTCGACGGCGTCAGGAAGCGTCTGGAACACATCGAACGCCGTCACCAGATCGAAGGCCGCCGATGCATACGGAATGTCGGCGATGCTCGCCTGCGCGATGCGGCGTCGTCCCTGCGCGTGGGCGAACTCGAGACCGCGCCACGTGAGGTCGAATCCGTAGGTGTCTCCGAATCCGTCGAGCAGTGCCAGGTTCGTGCCCGTGCCGCATCCGCAGTCGAGGATGCGCGCGTGCGGCCGCCCTGCCACGGCCCGCGCCACGAACGGCTTGACGAACCATCGGAATCCGCGAAACCAGAAGTGCGAGCGTTCGGCGTAAGAGGTGAGCTCGAGAAGGCGATCCATTCAGGCAGGATGGCTGACGGGACATGCTACCATACGGCGGACATGCGTCTTCGCGGGCTCGTCGAGGCCATTGTCGTCGTCCTCGCCGCCCTCGCGCTCACCTCGGCGCTCACGTATCCACTCGCCTTCACACTCGACCGGATCGGCCGCATCAACACGGACGATGGCCGGTGGAGCATCTGGGTGGTGTCGTGGGTCGCACATGCGCTGACGACCGAGCCGCTGGGCGTCTACAACGCCAACATCTTCTATCCCGAGCGCAACGCGCTGGCGTTCTCCGAGGCCAACCTCGTGGCCGGCGCCATCGGCGCACCCGCATGGGTTCTCACGAAGAACCCCTACGCCACGCACAACGTCGCGGCGCTCGCCTCGTTCGTGATTGCCGCGGCAGGCGCCTATTACCTGGTCCGCTACCTGACCGGGCATCGAGGCGCGGCGGCAGTGGCGGCCGTGATCTACGCATTCTGCCCCTTCGTCTTTGCACGCACGGCACACATCCAGCTGCTGTTCACCGGCGGCATCCCCTTCTGCCTCCTGGCGTTCCATCGTCTGGTCGACAAGGCCACCGTCGGGCGCTCCGTCGTCCTCGGGGTGAGCCTGTGGCTGCAGGCGCTGGCCTGCGCCTACTACGGCATCTTCGCCGGATTGATGGTGGGCCTCGGTACGCTCGTCTACGCGGCGACGCGGCGACGCTGGCGGGATGCCGAGTACTGGGTCGCGATCGGTCTTGCCGCGTTCGTGAGCGTTGGTCTGACGATCCCGTTCTTCGTGCCGTACCTCCGCGTCCAGCGTGAGGCCGGCTTCGCGCGCACGCTCGAGGACGCCCGGATGTACTCGGCGGACATCGGCGCATGGCTGGCGTCGTCGGCGTGGGCTCACCGGTGGTGGCTGTCCGCGATCGAGCCGTTCAACGAGGTGCTGTTTCCGGGCATCCTCGCCACGGTACTGGGACTTGGCGGCCTGATAGCCGCAATGCGCACGCCGGATCGCCGAGAGGTCGCCGCCTTCTACGGGCTGGCGCTCGTCATCGCCTTCTGGCTGTCATTCGGACCGGATGCCGGCCTCTATACGCTCTTCCACAACACGATTCCCGTCTTCTCGTTCCTCCGCGCGCCGGCACGCATTGGGATTGTCGTCACGCTGTGCCTCGTCGTCTTCGCCGGTGTGCTGCTGGCGACACTCCTGCGCGGACGCGCGCCTGCCACGCTGGCCGCGGCGGTCCTGGTCGTCGTGGCTGCGGCCGGTCTCAATCAGGCCCCGCTGACGGCCATGCGCGAGGTCGAGCCGCTGCCGGCCGCCTATCGCACGCTGGCCGTGCAGGTGCCGGGCGTTGTGGCCGAGTTTCCCTACTTCTACCAGCGTGGGGATTTCCCCCGGCACGCCATCTACATGCTGAACTCGGCGTCGCACTGGCTGCCGCTCGTGAACGGCTACAGCGACCACATCCCCGAGCGCTTCCGGAACACGGCCGTTCCGCTCAGCTCGTTCCCGACACGCGAGTCGTTCCGCATCCTTCGCGACGTGAACGCGCGCTATGTCCTGTTCCATCTCGACATGTACGACCGCCGATCCCGCGCGCGCGTCGAGGAGCGCATCCGGACCTACGGCGAGTTCCTGCGGCCGCTCCACCAGCAAGGCAACGTATGGCTCTTCGAGATCGTCGGCTTCCCGAGCTAGCGCTCTTCCTGGCGGCCGCGGTCCTCCATACCTGGCCTCTCGCCTCCGCGCCGGGCACCTGGGCGCGCGTCGACAACGCCGACACGGCGCTCAATGTCTGGGCCATCGCGTGGGTCGGGATGACGTTGCCCCGGGATCCGCTCCGCCTGTTCGACGCCAACATCTTCTTCCCCGAGCCGCGAACGCTGGCGTTCTCGGAGATCATGCTGCCGCAGGCAGTGCTCGGCAGCTCGTTGACGCTCGCCGGCGTCGACCCGGTGCTCGTCTACAACCTGCTCGCCCTGGCCGGTTTCACGTTGAGTGGCTGGGCCATGGCGTGGGTCGTGTCGCGCTGGACCGGCGATCGGGCCGCCGGCATCGTCGCGGGGCTGGCCTACGCGTTCAATGCGCACACGCTCGTCCGGTTCGGCCACCTGCAGGCACTTCACGTGCAATACCTGCCGCTGGCGCTCTTCGCACTGGACCGGCTGCTGACCGGGCCCCGTCTGCGCTGGGCGCTGCTGATGGCACTCGCCTGCTGGCTGCAGGCCCTGACCTCCAACTACCTGCTGGTCATGACGGCAGTGGCCATGGCGGCCGCCGCGCTCGTCCGGACCGAGACCTGGCGGGCCAATCGGCTGCGGCCGCTCGCCGCCGGCGCCCTCGTCTGCGCGATCGCGCTCGTGCCGTTCCTCTATCCCTACTGGCTCGTGCACACCGAGCAGGGCCTCGTGCGGACCTTCGACGACGTCGCCCGGTACTCGGCGACGTGGCGGGACTGGCTGGCAACCGGAGGGCGCCTGCACTACTCGTGGTGGAGTCACCGATGGTTCGGCACGACCTCGGCCCTCTTTCCCGGCGTGACACTGCTCGCGCTCGTCCTCTGGGCCCTCATCACGGGTACGGCGTGGCGCGATACGCGGGCGCGCATGGCCCTGGCCGTCGCCCTTGCCGGCGCGCTCCTCGCCTTCGGGGCGAACCTGCCCGGGTATCAGACCCTCTACGAGGCCGTCCCCATCCTCAAGGGCATCCGTGCGGTCTCTCGCTTCGGCTGGCTCGCGCTCTTCGGTCTGCCGATCGTCGCGGGTATCTCGCTGGCAGCCCTGCGCGCGCGCCTGCGGCCGGCGGCCGCGGCCGGGCTCGCGCTCGCCACCGGGCTCGGTGTCACGATCGAAGCCTTGCGAGCGCCGATGGCCTTCACGATCTACGAGGGCATTCCACGCATCTACGATCGTGTCGCGGCCACCCACGGCATCGTGCTTGCCGAGGCGCCGTTTCCGCCGCGCCAGGCCATCTACGAGAACGGGCCGAGCGTCCTCAACGCCGCGTGGCACCTCCAGCCGCTGCTGAACGGCTACAGCGGCTTCACGCCGGCCAGCTACGATGCCCATGCCGGGCTGATGCAGCAGTTTCCATCGCCGGAGAGCGTGCGATCGCTCGCGGCCATCGGCGTGACGCACGTGATCGTGCACGAGCGCCGTGTACCGGCCGACCTCCTGCGCCGGTGTGCGGAGTCACCCGACCTCGCGTTGGTGGCCGACGAGGGCGACCAGCGTCTGTTCGCGCTCGAACCCCGGGGCCGGTGATGCGGCGGGCTGCCCTGCTGACCGCGTTCCTGGCGCTCGCCCTGCTCCACACCTGGCCGCTCGCGACCGCTCCCGGCTCGCTCTCGCGACTGGACAATGCCGACACGGGACTGAATACCTGGATCGTCGCCTGGGTGCAGCACATCCTTCCGCGCGCACCGCTGCGCCTCTTCGAAGCGCCGATCTTCTTCCCCGAGCGCCTGACGCTGGCCTACTCCGAGCACATGCTCGTGCCCTCGATCATCGGCGCGCCGCTCGCGTGGATCGGCCTGTCGCCGGTCCTCGTCTACAACCTCCTCGTCATCCTGGGCTTCGCGCTCTCGGGGTGGTCCATGTGCCTGGTCGTCGCGCGATGGACCGGGAGCACGGCGGCCGGCGTGATCGCCGGAACGCTCTTCGCGTTCAACGCACACCTGCTGACACGCATCGCACACCTTCAGGCACTTCACGTCCAGTTCTTCCCGCTCGCGCTTCTCGCCTTCGACGAGGTGCTCACCCGCATCGAGTCGCGCCAGGTCCGCCGTGCGGGCGCGCTGCTGACCGTAGCGTTCGTGCTTCAGGCCCTCTGCTCGAACTACAGCATGACCTTCCTCGCCGCGACGTTGACGGTTGCCGCGCTGGTCCGGGCGCCCGAATGGCTCGGGCCAGGGCGATCCGCGCGCGCGTCCACGCTCGCCGCCGCCGGCCTCGCGTGTACCGGGTTCCTCCTGCCGTTTCTCTGGCCGTACTACGTCGTGAGCGATGAGCAGGGGCTCGCGCGGCCGCTCGACGAAGTGCGGCTCTACTCGGCGGGCCTGCTCGACTATCTGACGACGGCCGGCCGGCTGCACTACGCGTGGTGGAGCCACCACGTCTTCGAAGGGCGGACGTCGCTCTTTCCCGGCATCGTGGCGACAGGGCTGGCCGCGGCAACCCTCGCCGGCCGCGACGGACTCCGGGATGCGCGCGTTCGCATGACGTCTGCTGTCGGCGTCGTCGGGTTCGCGCTCTCCTTCGGTCCCTCGATGCCCGGCTACGGATGGCTGCACACGTATGTGCCGCTCTTCCAGGGTATCCGCGGCGCTGCCCGCTGGGGCTTTCTCACACTGATGGCCATCGCCATCCTCGCGGGATTTGCGGTGGCCTCGCTCGAGCGGCGTTGGGGAAAGAGCGCCTACTGGCCGGCACTCTTCGCGGCGCTGCTGGGCGCCGTCACCCTCGAAGCCATTCGAACGCCGATGAGCTTCGTCCCATTCGCCGGTATTCCCCCCATCTACGACACGCTGCAGTCGATGCCCGGCGCCGTGGTCCTGGAATGGCCGCTCCATTCCGGCGCCGACGTCAGCCGGAACGCGCGCTACCTGGTCCCGGCGACGCGGCACTTCCACCCACTCGTGAACGGGTACAGCGGATTCGAGCCGGCCTCGTTCCGCGAACGGGCACAGGCCTGGCGGGAGTTTCCTTCCGATTCGGTCGTCGCCGCCATGGCGCACATCGGCGTCACGCACGTTGTCGTCCACGTCAACGAGGCGGGCGGACGGGTTGCCGCGGAGACCGCCGCCAGCGACCGGCTGCGGTTGGTCGCAGACGACGGCGAGCGGCGCATCTACCAGGTGCGCGTCGAGTGACGGAGATCGCGGCGTTCGTACCGCGTCGTGAATCGCGGGCAGGCCGCCCGTGATGCGGCCGTGTGCGGCGCCTATTCCCGCGCGATGGCCTGCGGCCCCTGAACGTCTGTGCTGGACGGTGCGGGCTTTCCGTAGAGGCGCCGGTAGTCTTCGGCCGTGCCGAGGATGCGCTTGACGTAGTTCTGCGTTTCCGGGAAAGGAATGTCGTCGATGAACTCGTCCTGCGGCAGGCCAGGGCGCTCGCGCTGCCAGGCGGTCACGCGGTGGTTGCCGGCGTTATAGGCCGCAAGCGCGTAGTGGGCGCCGCCGAACCGCCGGATGCTGTCGGCGAAGATCGCCGTGCCGAGGCGGACGTTCACGGAGGGTTCTGTCAGCCGTGCCGCCGTGAACCGGGAGATCCCGAGCTTGCGTGCCCATTGCCTCCCGGTGCTGGGCAAGACCTGCATGAGGCCGACGGCGTTTGCCGACGACCGGATCGCGGGGTCGAAGGTCGATTCCTGGGCGACGAGCGCGGCCACCAGGTACGGATCCAGGCCGTGGGCAGCGGCCTGCTTCTGCAACAGGGGCCAGTAGTCGAGCGGGAAGACGACCTTCTGGATCTCGACGGGCAGCGTTTCGCCGCCGGCCGCCATCCACTGCGGATAGGCGCGCTTCATGGCGTTGATGCCGAGCCGCAGGTTGCCAATGCGACTGTGGACGAGTGCGATCGTCGCCGTGAGTGCGGGCGTGCCGCCCCACATCCGCTCCGCGTACTGCAGCTCGTTCAGCGCTTCCTGGTTGAGACCAGAGGCGATGAGCAGCGCCACTTGATCCACCGTGGCGAATCGAGCGGGCTGGGCGGCCGCCTTCGTCACATTGACGGGAAAGGCCTGCCGCGCCTTCGCGTCGAGGTGGGTCAGCGCCAGCCGTCCGTAGTACAGGTTGTAGTAGTCGGTCGCAGCCAGTGACAGCCGTTCGGTCGCACGCGTGGCGTTCCCGGCACGCGCCCATGCCCGGCCGCTCCAGTAGAGCCACGATGGCCGGTAGTCGGACCGGGGAAAGCCGGCTGACCCGCGGTCGAAGAGCGAGGCCGCTTCGGCGAAGCGCCCGTCGCGATAGGCCCACCAGCCGGCACGCCAGTAGGCCCGCTCGGCGTGGCGGCCCGTCGGGTAGCGTTCGATGACGAGCCGGAAGACCTCTTCCGCGCGCGCGTCCTCGTCCGCGATGATGAAGTGCGTCGCCAGTTGGTCGAGCGCCTCTTCGGCAAACGGGCTCTCGACGCGCGAATCGGCGAAGAGGCGCGCGATGCGCTCGTATTCGGCGCGCTCGCCGAGGCCGCGCAGGGCGAGCAGGTAGTAGAAGTGAGCCTCGTCGGCGTACGTGCCGGCGACAAGACCGCGCAGGGGATCGCGTGCCTGGCGGTGGCGGCCGAGCCGCACGTCGCACGCGGCAAGCCTGAGCGCGACCCGCTCGGCCTCGACACCCGAGACGTAGGGCTGCGCCCGCTCGTAGGACGCACGGGCCGCAGACCATCGCCGTGCGGCGACCAGCGCGTCGGCGCGGGCGAGTTCGAGCGATGCCCGGGAGGCGCCGTCGGTCCACGCATCGAGCCTCGTGAGTGCCGTGTCGGCCTCGAGGGCTTCCGAGCTGAGCGGGTACTCGTAGTAGATCCGGCGGTAGGCCTCGATGCTGCTTGACGACATGCCCGCCTGTTCGGCAGCGACCGCCAGGCGCAGCAGTACGACGTGGGGTCTGGCCAGTTTGCGGCGAAGCAGCGCGTCGTAGACCTCGACGGCGCCGGCAAAATCCTTGCGCGCCTCGCGTGAGGCCGCGTGGCCCAGGGCCGCGTCTTCAGGCAGATGCCCCTCGATCGGTCGCGCTGCCAGCGCGGCAAACGCCGCCTCGGCCTCCTCGTACCGTTCGAGGAGCGCGAGCGCCCGGGCCGCATAGAACCGGGCGTAGTCGGCCAGCGCGGTCGACGCCAGCGCCTTCTGGCTGAGGAGGGGCAGAGCCTCGGCCGCCTTGCCCTCCTCGTCGAGCAGCTTCACGCCCTTGACGAAGCCGGCGACCTCGGGCGCGATCGCGCGCGAGCGCGAGGGGACATACCAGAAGTCGTCGGGATCGGCCGGAACGGGCGGATGTGCGGTGGGAAGGGGTTGAGCAGCCTGGACCGCCTTCTGCCCGGGTACGGGCTCGACGATGACGGCCAGCACGAGGCCGGCAGCGGCAATCGCGGTTGCCGCAACCCGCATCATCCAGAGACTCCCATCAGCGACGGGTCGCCGCCGGCCAGCGTGCGGACCAACTCCTGCTGGAACACGTCGGTTCCGAGACGCGCGTCGACGGAGGCTCGTGCCTCGAAGGCCGCACGCGCGCGCGCGATCTCGGGACCAAGCCGCACCAGCAGGTTCCGGGCCTGCCGGCCTTCGGAGACGGCGGTTTCGTGGTACAGACGAATCTCGGCAACGAGCAGGCGCGCCAGGCGGCGCGCTCCCTCGAGGGCTTCTGCGGCGCGGAGCACGGTCGGCGCATCGCCGGCAGCACCCGGCGCGGATGCGGTCTCGGTCTTGGATCCCTCAGCGCCCTTGGCCTTCGGCCCGCGCGTGCCGTTCTGCGCGGCCTTCTGCGCCGTCAGCGCCTCGAGACAACGCCCGGCGTGCCGCGCCAGCACTTCGATCACTTCGGGCCAGGTACTCGGTACGGTCCTCTCCTGTCCCGGCACAGTCAGGCTGTCGGCGTAGACGACGGCAACCACGCGGCCTCCGACGAGGACGGGCATGGCCATGCCGACGTGGTCCTCGGGCAGGTCCTCGAAACCGGGGCCCGTAAGCTCGGCCTGCCCATCGCGCGTGTTGACGGCGCGGCCGGCGGCGGCCGCGGCGCCAATGACGCCGGCCTCGACGAGCGGCAGATCGATGGACTTGGGCTGCGCGTCACGGTGGCCGAACCCGCTCGACCGCCAACCGACGACGTGATCGCCCTTGATCACGACAACGGCCGCGCGCGCGGCTTCGCGGCTCGCACCGACGGCCAGCGCGTCGAGGACCTCGCTGAGCGATGCGGCACCGTCGAGCCCACGGACGCTCTCGAGCAACCGGGAGAATCCCGCGAGGTCCAGCTCGCGTTCGCGGACCCGGGCGGCTTCGACAGTCTCGCGGGCCGTCGCCATCGCCTGGGCCTCGGCCTCGGCGATGGCCGCCGCCAGCCTGGCCTCGGCCTGCTGCCGGCCTTCCTGCAGCTGTCGATCGAGATCGGCCTGCATCGCGGCCTGGATTTCGGCCGAGGCACGCATCTCGTCTTCGCGCAGCTGCGCCACCTTCTGCTCGTAGTCGCTCAGCAGGCGTTGCTCCGCCTCGCGCAGACGCTCGCTGGCGTCGGCCGTCTGGCGGGCGACTTCGTCCTGGCTGGTACTGACGAGTTCGTCGATCAGTCCCTTCAGGACCTGATCCATCGACGAGCGAATACGGTCTTCGAGCGCCATCGTCACTCTCTTAGTGGAGCGTATCAACCATTCCCATAGCGTCGTGCAATGGGCTCGGAGAGCAGTTCCGGGCCATACCTATGTATCGGCCCTGTAGAAATCGACCACATACCCCACTGACAGGAGTCGGTTGGTCTGGAGGACGCGGGCAGCGGCTGGGAGGCGCGCTCGGCCGTGACTATTGGGCATTATGAGGAGGGCGATTGTGCGATGTCAAGACAGCGCACCGCCTTCAAGTGGTTGAGGCGCGCCGATTTGGCAAGCCGTGCCCCCTCCGGCGCCGATCGAGGCAGGACCGCGCATCGGCCGCGCGCCGGTGTCTGCAGGGCGGGAGCGATGATGCGCTAAGCTTGGGCCGGCGTCCCCCGCCACACACGAGGCCCCGCCAATGTTGCTCGGCTCCACCATTGCGGCGCTCCTGAGCGCGCTCCTGGCGGCTCCCGTTGGCGGGCATGTCCAGGAACCCCTGCCTGTGGCCGGCCGCGTGAAGACGGCCACCGCCCCGGCGGACATCGTTCGCGCGGACCAGGTGCTGCCGGCAGTCGTAGGCATGGAGGTGTTCGAAACCGATGTCCTTCGGACCGGCAACGGTGGGCAACTTGCCGTCATGCTCAAGGACGAGACGCGCCTGTCGCTCGGCCCCGACACCGAAGCCTCGCTTCAGCAGTACTCGTTCGCGCCAGCTGAGGGCCGGATGGGCATGGTCCTTCGCGTGGTGAGCGGTGCGCTGTCGTATATCTCCGGCCGCATTGCTCGGTTGAGCCCGTCGAGCGTGCGGATCGAGACGCCCTCGTCGGTCATTGCCGTGCGCGGCACGCACGCGCTCGTCAGGGTGGAGGCTCCGTGACGGGCGTCCCGGCGGCGATCAAGGCTGCCCTCCCCTGGGCGATCGTCGCAGCCATGGCGGTGGCCGCCTGCGCGCCGACGCCCCCGCCGCAGGCACCCGCGCCGCCGCCGGGCGATCTGGTGGTGCTTGTCGCCCACCCCGAGGATGGCACTGTTGGCGGCGTCACGGTCTCGAACCAGGCGGGATCGGTGGACCTGGTCGAGGCACGCCAGGGTACGCGCGTCCTGGCCGGCCAGCCGCCCTCCGCGGCCGTCGTCCTCGACGAAGCCGAGATCGCCCGGGTGTTCGGACCGGCCCTGGCGGTCGTGGCGCCGCCCGCGCGGCACTTCAACCTGTACTTCGAGGTCGGCTCGGACACGCTGACGACGGAGTCGAAGGCATTGGCGGCGGAAGTCGTGCTCGTGGTGCGCGCGCGGGTTGCCCCCGACGTCACGGTCATCGGCCACACCGACACGACCGACACCTCCGCGAACAACATCGCGCTCGGCCTGCGCCGGGCTGCGCTCATCCGGGACCTGCTGGTTCAGGCGGGCCTCGACCGGGCGCTCGTCGACGTCTCCTCGCACGGGGAGTCCGACCTGCTGGTCCCAACCGCCGACAACACGGCGGAACCCAGGAACCGCCGTGTCGAAGTGTCGGTCCGGTAGCCCTGCCGGGGTCAGGTCGTGAAGCGGACGGTCCTCGGCACGGCAGCGGTCGCGACGATCGCTGCGGCTACCCTCGCGATTGCACGGCTCCCCGCGCTGACCGATCTCGACCGTCGCGTCTACGACGCCCTGGCACGCACGTCGCCGCCCGCCGACCAGGCGGCGCCGGTCGTCATCGTGGCGGTGGACGAGGCCAGCCTCCAGTCGCTCGGGCAATGGCCGTGGCCGCGCGAGATCGTCGCCACCCTCGTCACGCGCCTTCAGGCAGCCGGCGCGGCGGCAATCGCCTTCGACGTCCTCTTCGCGGAGCCCGAACGGTCCGGGCCGTCGGGCCTGCCCACTTCGGACGACACGCTGGCTGAAGCCATGGCCAATGGCCCGACCGTCGCCAGCTACGCGTTCATGTTCGGAACGAGCGGGGGTGTCCCGAACTGCACACTCCACCCTGTCGCCCTGCTGCAGCGGCACCCGGCCGACGACGACGCGCCTGCCAGCAGACTGCCGCGCGCGTCGGGCGTCGTCTGTACGCTGGGCTCGCTCACGGCGGCGGCGGGCGCCTCCGGACATCTCAACGCCGTCACCGACGCCGACGGCCTGCTGAGACGCGTCCCGCTCCTCATCGCGTTCGAAGACCAGGTGTACCCGTCCCTCGCGCTGGCGGCCGCGCGGCTGGCCGTGCCCGGGGCGCCGCTGATGCTCGACGCGCGCGGCGACGGACAGCTCGCCCTCGTGGTCGACGGGCGGACCATCGACCTCGACGACCAGGGGCGAATGCTGCTCCGCTACAGCAGCGTGCGAACGACCACGGTCTCCGCGGCCGATGTGATCCATGGCCGTGTCGCCAACGATGTGGTCCGCGGTCGCGTCGTGCTCGTCGGCGCGACGGCCGTCGGCCTCGACGACGTGGTGGCGACGCCGCTGCACCGGCTGCCCGGTGTCGAGGTGCACGCCACCGTCGCGGCCAGCCTGCTTGGCGGAATCGTCAATCATCGCCCCGGCTACTCCACCCTCCTCGAACTCGCGCTCACCATCGGCTGTGCACTCGTGGTCGTGCTGCTCGGCCACCGTTTCGGGCTACGGGCGAGCGCCGCCGGCGCGGCGATCCTCCTGCTGATCATGTGGGCGGCCTCCCGCGCCTTCCTTCACCGCAGCGGCGCGTACGTCTCTCCGCTGTACCCCGCGCTGGCAGTGGCCATCGGAATGATCGCGGCCGGCGTGGCGGGAGTGGCCCGCGAGCGGCGCCGCGCGGACCGGGAGCGCACGCGGCGGGGGGACGCGCAGCGCCTGATCGTGCAGGCCCTGACGACCCTCACTGAGACGCGCGATACCGAGACGGGCCAGCATGCACGGCGCACACAGGAGTACACGCACCTCCTGGCGACCACGCTCGCGCGGCGCTCAGCGTATCGCGACCACTTGACGGAGGATCAGATCTCGCTCATCTCCACGCTGGCGCCGCTGCACGACATCGGCAAGGTGGGCGTCTCCGACGCCGTGCTCCGAAAGCCAGGCGCGTTGACGAAGGCCGAAGTGACCGAGATGCGGCGGCACCCCGGTCTCGGGCACGAGAGCCTGCTCAAGGCAGAAGCCCTTGCCGGGGTCCACGATGACGAAGTGCTGAAAGTGGCGAAGGAGATCGTCCACACACATCACGAGTTCTGGGACGGGTCGGGCTACCCCTCGGGGCTTCGTGGCACCGAGATTCCGCTCTCCGGACGAATCGTGGCGCTCGTGGACGTGTACGACGCGATGGTCGCCGAGCGGGCCTACCGCAAGGCGATGACCCATCGCGAGGCCGTCGACGCCATCGTCGCGGCCCGTGGCCTGCACTTCGATCCGGAGGTCGTGGACGCCTTCCTCACGGTCGAAGCAGAGTTCGCGCGCATTGCCGGGCAGTACGCGGCGCCGGCACCTTCGTCCTGAGCGGCTCGTGACCTCCGCGCAGGCCGCATGAGCCTCCGATCCGGATGTCTACCCGCGGCCGAGCTTGCCCAGCATCCCGATCGCGTCGTCGATCATCGAGCCGTCGCGGTTCTGATCGAGCACGGGCGTGAGCATCGACATCAGCCCGCCGCCGAGATCGCCGCCTGCGGGAATTGCCGCAGCGCTGCGGGTCTGGTTCGACATCACCCCCATCATCAAGGCGGCGGCGACCGGCAGCATCTGCTTGAGAATGGCCGGGTCGATGCCCGTCTGTGACGAGGCCTGCGTGGCCACCTGGCGGCTGACGTCCCTGCTGCCGAAGATGTGTCCCAGGATGCCGTTCCCGTCCGACGCGGCGCCGGCGAGGGCTGACGGATCTTCCATGTACCGCGAGTGCTGTCCCCCGCTGAGCGCACCGAGCAGGCTCTCGAGCCCGCCGGCGCTCTGCATGTTCCGCTGAACGCCAGTCGCCAGCGCGGGAACGAGCGCGCCGAGTGCGGCCGACGTCTGGGACTCGTTCAGGCCGAACTGCTGCCCCAACTGCCTGGCCACCCCGCCACCCTGTGCACTCAGCATGGCTTGAAGAATGTCCATGTACGCCTCCGCCCCGGATTCTATACGCCACGACGATGCTGGCGAGAGCGGGATTCGAGCGGCGCCAGCTCGTCAGGACACGGTGCCGTAGTACTGCTTGTACATGCCCCGCCGGAAGATCCATCCTCCGAGGGGGCCCAGCCAGCCGAGGACGTAGTACATGTAACCAAGGTCCATCAGTTCGATCAGGTTGCCGTCGAAGTCCCGTGCGAAGAAGAACGAATGCCCGCGCGGCGACCGCTCCGGCGGACCCAGCACGTCGACGCCCTTGCCGATCAGGTAGTCGTGCCAGCGCGGCAGGTTGCGGACGTTCAGCGAGAAGTGCGTGAGCCCGACGCGGTTCCACGGAATGTCGACGGCGGGCTGACTGGGCTCGAAGGCAAAGATCTCGAGCACGCCGCCGCCCGGCACGCGGATCCACCCGATCTTGCAGCGCGGTGCCGGCGCGTCGACGCCGAAGAACGAGCGCACGCGCTCGGGCGGCGTGTCGGCCACTCCCACGAGCGGACAGCCGAAGATCTCCCAGTAGAACTGGACGGCCTTGTTGAAGTCCGACACCGTCAGGCCGACATGACTGAACGAGCGTGCCTTCATCGTATCGTCTCCACTTGCAGCCCTGCTCTATCGGAGCCTCTGCAGACCCTGGCCCTGGCTGTCGACTCGAGGTTCACGACGCGATTGACCCATCTCCGCGCGCAGGTGCCCGGCGACACGCAGGGCCTGGGCGATGATCGTGAGGGCCGGGTTCACGGCCGCCGACGAGGGGAAGAACGACGCGTCCACGACGAACAGGTTCTCGACATCGTGGGTGCGACACCAGGGATCGAGCACGGATGATGCCGGTTCGCGGCCGAAGACGATCGTCCCGCACTGGTGCGTGGTGTTCCGGCTCTTGTGCGAATGCGCCACCACGATCCAGAAGCCGAGCCGCCGCAGAACGCGCCGCATCTCGGCGACGAGCCTCGCGTGGGCGGCGGTGTTGTTGGGTCGATACTGGAGGTGGATGCGGCCGTTGGCATCGACGGTCACGCGGTTGTCGGGTGTCGGCAAGTCCTCGGACATGACCAGCCAGTCCACGCCGCGCGACACCCACGCCTCGTAGGCCCACAGCGGAATCCACGGCACGACGGTCTGCGCCATCGCGCCGTGCGTGCGCCCCTGCGCCTGGACGTGGCCCAGCGGATACGCCGCCTTCGGGCCGGAGCGGTAGAAGTCGTTGATGGCCACCGTCTTCTGGAACACCGTGTCGTTCTTCCGGAACGGGTGAAACCCCTCCATCATCGTCGCGAGGTGCGCCATGTAGCGACGGCCGACGAGGCCCGACGAATTGGCCAGGCCGTCCGGATGCCGATCCGTCGCCGATCGCAGGAGCAGCGCGGCCGAGTTGACGGCGCCGCACGACACGACGACGCGATCGGCCGTGACGGTGAGGGTCTCGCCCGGGCGCACCACCTCGACTCCGGCGACGCGGCGCCCTGACGCATCGGTGATGAGCCGCCGCGCGAACGCGTTGGTCCAGAGCGTCACGGTCGGCGTCTCGAGGGCCGGACGAATGCCGCACACGTCGGCGTCGCTCTTCGCGCCGAGCTTGCACGGAAACGAGTTGCAGGTATTGCACAGGATGCAGCCGCCCGGCTCCCCCGGCCGCACCAGGCCGAGCGGCAGCGGCGACGGGTGGAGACCCAGCCGTCGAAGCTGGTCGACGATCCTCGCCATGCCGTCGGCATGCGGAATGGGTGCGTACGGGTAGGGTCCGCGCGGCGCCTCCGTCGGATCGACGCCGTGCTGGCCATGAACGTGGTACAGCCGCTCGGCCTCCTCGTAGTACGGCTCGAGGGTCGCGTAGTCGATCGGCCAGGCGGGCGACACGCCGTCGGCATGCTCCACGGCCTCGAAGTCCTCCGGCCGCAGCCGATAGAGCACGCTCCCCCAGAACTTCGTGTTGCCGCCGACGCCGTAGTGGGTGTAGGGCAGGAACGGTTCGCCGCGCTCGTCAATCCACTGCTCGCGCGAGCGGTAGCGAAGGTCCTTCCACACGGCGGCCGGATTCCAGTTCTCGTCCTCCGTCGGCACGTGGTTCCCACGCTCCAGCACCAGGATTCGCGCGCCTGTGCCGGCCAGTGCGCGGGCCATCGTCCCGCCGCCCGCACCGCTGCCGACGATGATGAGGTCGAAGTGTTCGATCGCCATCGATGAAGTCGCGCGGCTCCTAGCGAACCGGGACGAGCGGTTCGGGCCGGCCGAGGCTCGCGTAGACCTGATCCATCAGTGCCTGGTCGTCCATGGCACGTTCGAGGCTCATCTCCGGGCGGTCCCCCGTGCGGACTGCGTCGACGAAGTCGCGATACATCGCCTGGTAGCCGCGAATGTCGCGAACGCCGGGAAACAGCAGGCGCGGGAACCCCTTGCCGCGCGCGAGCACGAACGCGCCGTTGGACTCGAACGTGATGATGCCGTCGCGCCCGTAGATCTTGGACAGGCGCAGCCCGCGGAAGAGCGACGGGACTTCGCGCGAGTAGTAGAGAGCGCCCACGGCGTTGTTGTCGTAGCGAAAGGCGACCAGCATGCTCTTGATCCGGCGATCCGGACCATCGCGGGACACCGTCGGCCGGTAGCCGTGAATCGTGACGATTCGCGGTCCGAGGCTTCCGGCCACGTGCAGCCAGTGAATGCCTTCCTCGAAGAACGCGTCGCCGCCCGCCACCTCGTCGTCGTTGCGCCAGTCGTCTTCGCGCTTCAGGCGCCTGGCGATCGTCTGGAAGAGCGTGAAGACCATCTCGCCGACGGCACCTTCGGCGAGGAGGCGTCGCAGGCAGACGGCCAGCGGCTTGTAGTGATCGTTCTCCCCGACGAGCACGACGCGGCCGGCGGCGTCTCGCGCGGCCTGGACGGTCCGGTAGTCCGCCATGGTCAGGAACGCCGGCTTCTCCACCAGTACGTGCTTGCCCGCCGCCAGAGCCTCGAGCGTGAGTTCGAGATGAAACCGCGGCGGAACGGCGACGACGACCGCATCGACCTTCGAGTCGGCGATGGCCGCCGCATAGGTCGCGTGGCTCGCGATGCCGCCCAGCCGCGTGCAGTAGGCCTGGGCCCTGGCCAGGTCGCGGCTCGCGTAGCTGCGCACCGTCGTCGAGCCAAGCGCTCTGAGCTGGCGGCTGTGCACATCGGTGATGAAGCCACAGCCGAGGAAGGCGATGTGCAAGGGTGCGGACATCGGGACGGTGGCGCTCGCCGAGCGCTTCGAGATGCGCGCGAGGCTCAACGCTGAATTATAGCGCGCGGACCTCGGCCGTTTGACGCCATCCGTTCACGAGCGTCCCCTATAATGCGCCCATGCTCGCCCGGCACGCAGCCGTCGCGACGGCTGCGTTCGCGCTGGCCGCTCACGTCAGTACCGCCACCGCGCAGCCGCTGGTCACGCCGGTCCGGGTCGGCAATCCCGATGCCCCGCTCACGCTCAGCGTCTGGGCGCAGCAGGACTACTCGCATCTCGCGGCCCTCTCGTCCACGGCGTCCGTCTTGACGGACGTCCTCGGCGAGTGGGCGGCCGCCAACCCCGGCGTGCAGCTCGACGTCTCGGTCATGCCGGCGCTCGAGCAGCACAAGGCCAAGCTGCTGCTGGCCGCGGCGGCCGGCCGGCTGCCGGATGTCGCGTCCATCGACAGCTTCTGGATGCCGCTCTTCCTGGAGGGCGGACACGTGCAGCCGCTCAACGCCTTCTGGCCCGAGCAGGATCGCGCGGACTTCATGCCCTTCGCGGTCGATACGCTGTCCGATCGCGCCGGTCGCGTCTACGGCGTGTGGCACGAGACCGACATCCGGGTGCTCTATTACCGCAAGGACCTGGTTCCGGTTCCGCCACGGACGTGGGCCGAGGTCATCGAGACTGGCGCCGAGGTCGCGCGCACGCACGGAATTGCGGGCTATCTCTACAACGCGGGCCGATGGGAGGCCACGGTCTTCGATCACCTGGCGATGTACTGGGCCCAGGGCGGCGAACTGGTGGATGGCGACGGCCACCCCGTCTTCGGTCTCGAACCGAACCGCGAGCGCCTGATCCGCGTGTTGACGTTCCTCCGCGAGACCGTCCAATCGGGCGCGTCTCCGCCCGCGGTGCTGGCCGTGAACGACTACCGCCAGCTGTCGGCCGCGGCCATTGCCGGCGACACGGCAATGTTCCTCGGCGGCAACTGGCAGGTGCGGGAGCTCGAAGACGCACTGTCGCCAGAGGCGTTTGCTTCATGGGGTATCGCGCCCGTGCCGCAGCTCGCGCCCGGTGCCACGCTGACCGGTGCCGGCGGCTGGGTCTGGGTGGTCTTCTCGGAGGATCCGGTCAAGCGCGAGGCGGCAGCGCGATTCGTCCTGGATGTCGAGACGTCTCCGAACGGCGCGCGCATCAGCAAAGCGACAGGTCGGCTGCCCGTGCGGCGCAGCGTCTATCGGAACGATCCCGCCTTCGCGGCGCCACCCGTCTCGCTCTTCGCAGAGATGCTGGACACGGCGCGGGCCCGGCCGGCGGTGCCCGTCTACAACGCGATCTCGCGCGAACTGCAGCTGGCGATCGGGTACGCAATCGAGGGCACGAAGACGCCGGCACGGGCCGTGGACGATGCCTTTGCCGCGGTCTCGGCGGACGATCGCCGCCGCTCGATGCCGCCGCCGATCGCACGCGGGTTCGATCCGCTGGTCATCGTCCCCGTGCTGCTGGCGGCCGCCCTCGGCGGCCTGATTCTCGTCCGCGCGCGCGGCGTGCGCGCGTGGCTCGGGCCCGCGGTCGGCCTCGTCACGGTGTTTCTGCTCTATCCGATCCTCGAACTGATGCGCATGGCCGTGACGGACCTCGCCGGGCCAGGGAGCGCCTACCGGTACACCGGCAGCGCATTCCGCACGCTTGCGGGCGACCCGCAGTTCTACGGCATGATCGGCGTCACGCTCGTCTTCGTCCTCACGTCGGTGGCACTGCAGCTCGGCCTCGGCCTGGGACTGGCGTGGCTCTTCGACGCCGCGGAGCGACGGCGGGTGGTGGGATCGCTGGCCGCCCGCGTGGCCGTGGTCAGCGCCTGGGTCATCCCGGGCGTGCTCATCGGCGTCATCTGGAAGATCCTCCTCGTCGAGAACCGTTCCGGTATCGTCAACTACTGGCTGTCGCTCGCCGGTCTCGGCCCGGCGCCGCTCCTGTCGTCGGGCACGCTCGCGCTCGCCTCGCTCATCGCGGCCAACGTATGGCGCGGCACGGCGTTCAGCATGCTGATGCAGTACGCCGCGCTCAAGTCGATTCCGATCGAACAGCACGAGGCCGCCGATCTCGAGGGCCTGGCGCTCTGGCAGCGTTTCCGGTGGGTCATCCTGCCGTCGATTGCGCCGGTCGTGCTGCTCAACCTGCTGCTCATCACCATCTATACGCTCAACACCTTCGACATGATCCTGCCGCTGACCGGCGGAGGGCCGGCGCGGCGGACAGAAGTCGTGTCGCTCTACATGTATCGATCGGCGTTCTACGATCTCGAGTTCGGCAAGGCCGCGGCCATTGCCGTCGTCATGCTGGGCCTGAACGGATTGCTTGCCTGGGGTGCGGTGACGGTGATGATGCGTCGCGGACGGACGGTGGAGGCCTCATGACGGCCTGGCGACGCCGGTGGCCGATTGCCCTGGGGCTGGCTGGTGCCGGTGTCGCGTTCCTCCTGCCGCAACTCTGGCTGCTCTCACTCTCGCTCAAGGATCGCGGCGCCGTCTTCGCATATCCGCCTCGCTGGATTCCCGAGGCGCCCTCGCTCCTGAACTACGCCTTCGCGCTGACCGGCACGCAGGTGCCGTGGTACCTCTGGAACAGCGTCAAGGTCTCGCTCATCGCCACCGCGCTGACGCTGGCCATCGGCATCCCGGCGGCGTACATCCTGTCGCGCGAGCGGTTCTCGGGGCGCGGCCCCCTCCTCATCGTGCTGCTGGTGGTGCAGATGCTGTCGCCCGTCGTGCTGCTGCTCCCGCTGTACTCCCTCGTCGGGCGCCTGCAGCTCCTCGACACCCACATCGGGCTCATCGTCACCTACGGCGCCCTGCAGGTGCCGTTCACGGTGTGGGTGCTGAAGAACTTCTTCGACGCCGTGCCCACGGCGCTCTTCGAGGCTGCGCGGATTGACGGCGCGTCACGCCTGCGGACCCTCTGGTCCATTGCTCTGCCGCTCGTCGCGCCGGGCCTGGCAGCGACGACGGTGTTCAACCTGGCGGCCTTCTGGTCCGAGTTCGCGCTGGCCCTGGTCCTCGTCGACTCGCAGTCCCGGTTCACGATTCCCGTCGGCGTCTTCAGCCTGCAGAGCGCGTACGAGACGGAATGGCAGCTGGTAGCGGCCGCCAGCATCATCGGCCTCGTGCCGGTGATGACGGCGTTCGTCCTGCTCCAGAGATACTTCATCGCCGGCCTGACGGCCGGGGCGGTCAAGGGATGACGACATCCGCACGTCCGACCGAGGTCCATGTCGTGTCCCATACGCACTGGGACCGCGAGTGGTACCTCACCTGCGAGCAGCTCAGGCTGCGGCTGGTCGGCCTTGTCGACCGACTGCTCGACCTGCTGGAGGCGCGCTCCGACTTTCGATACTTCCACCTCGATGGACAGACGATCGTGCTCGAGGACTATCTCGAGCTTCGGCCGCACAACGAGGCGCGGCTGCGCCGGCTGATCGCAGAGGGTCGCATTCTCGTCGGTCCGTGGTACGACATGCCGGACGAGTTCCTCGTGAGCGGCGAGGCGCTCATCCGCAATTTCGCGCGCGGGCATCGGATCGCCCGGCGATTCGGTACGCCCATGCCCGTCGGGTACCTGCCGGATCTCTTCGGCCATGTCGCCCAGATGCCGCAGATCCTCCGGCGCTTCGGCCTGGACAACGCCGTGCTGTGGCGGGGCTTTGGTGGTCGGCGAGCCGAGTACTGGTGGGACGCGCCGGACGGCTCACGCGTCCTGCTGCTGCACCTGCCGCCCGAAGGCTACTGCAATGCGCTGCGCGTGCACCTGGATCCGGCGCAGATGGTCCAACGGACGATGCGGGTCATCGAGTTCGAGGCCGCCCGGACGTCGGTCGGCCACGTGCTCCTGATGAACGGCGTCGATCACGTGGAGCCGTCCGCGACAGTGGCGGACCTCGTCCAGCAGGTTGGCGAAGCCATCGACGCCCCCGTGCGGCATGCCACGCTTCCTCAGTACGTCGACGCCGTTCGAGCAGCCGTCGGCGCCGGCGACGACGCGGTGGGGCTGGAGGTCGTCGGCGGCGAGCTTCGTTCGGGTGAGGACTACGCCAACCTTCTGCCGGGGGTGTTGTCGGCACGGACCTACCTGAAGCAGGCCAACGCCCGCATCCAGGCGCTGATCGAGAAGCGCGCGGAGCCGCTGGCGAGCTTTGCCGCCATGCTCGGATCGCCGTATCCGGCCCCGGAGATCGACTACGCGTGGAAGACGCTGCTGCAGAACCATCCGCACGACAGCATCTGCGGCTGCAGCATCGACGAGGTTCACGACGAGAACATGACGCGCTTTGCACGCGTCGAGCAGGTGGCCCGGGCGGTCGCCGATGACGCCGCAGGCAGTATCGCTGCCGCCATTCCCTCCGGTCCGGCCGGCACGCTCAGGCTGGTCGCCATCAATACGACCGGAAATGCCTATCGCGGCCTCGTCGAAGCATTGATTGACGTGCCGTACAATCCGTTGGAGCCACACAGGCAAATGGATCCGGCCGGGCTCGACAACCCCGTCACCTTCTGGCCTGCCGGGCACACGGTGACCTCCATGGCAACCGCCGACGGTCAGCCCGTGCCCTTCCAGGTGCTCGGCGACGAGAAGGCGACGGTCCTGGTGATGAGCCGACGCGAGCCGCCGTGGCCCCTCGAGGCACGACGCCTTCGGCTGGCATGGCCGGGCGAGGTTCCTGCTTGCGGCTATGCGGCATTCGACTGCCGGATCTCACCGTCCTCTTCGTCCACCGGCCAGCAGGTCGAGACCACGTTGATTTCGACGGACACCTCCGCCGAGAACGAGTACATCCGGCTGACGGTGAACGACGATGGGACAGTGGACGTGTTCGACAAGCGCTCGAGCACTTCCTATCGCCGTTGCGGCGAGCTCGAGGATGTCGGCGATGTCGGGGACGAGTACACCTACTCGCCCCCTGCCAGGGACCAGCGGATTACGTCGGCAGACGCCATCGACGTCGCCGTCTCGCGCGTTCAGCGGGGTCCGGTGCGCGCGTCGTTTCAGATCGACCTCGCCTTATCCATTCCCTCCGCTGCCACCGACGACCGCCAGTCCCGCAGCGGCGAAAGAATCCACAACCGGGTCAGGGTCGTCGTCTCGCTCGATACCGGCTCGCCCTGCATCGGCTGGCAGATCACCGTCGACAATGGGTCACGCGATCACCGGCTGCGCGTCCTGTTCCCGATCGGCGTCGCCACCACCGATCGCGTCCGCGCGGGCACGGCCTTCGGCATTGTCACCCGGCCCGCACGCCGCGAGGTCCCGGCGACCGTGTGCGTCGAGGCGCCCGTGAGCTTTGGTCCTACCGAGTGGGTCACCGAGGCCGGCGGTGACGATTCGGGTGCTGTGCTTCTGGGCGAAGGCCTGATGGAGTACGAAGCGGCGGACGACGCCGGAGACGGAATGCGGCTGGGCCTGACACTGCTGAGGGCCGTCGGGTACCTGTCGCGCGGCGACCTGCCGACACGACCGTCGGGGCACGCCGGGCCGGGACTGCCGACACCAGGCGCCCAGTGCCTCGGCACGCACACCTTCCGGCTGGCGTTCGAGCCGAGAACCACCGCACCCAGTCACGGTGCGCTGCTCGCGCGGGGCTCCACGTTCGCCGTGCCGCCTCACGTCGTCCCCGCGATCGGCTCGGCGGCCACGCTGCCGCCGTCAGGCGGCTTCCTCAGCCTCGGCGCGCTCGATGGCGAGATCCAGTTGAGCGCCTGCTATCGGTCTGCGGAAGCCGATGCGCTCGTCGTGCGCGTGTTCAACCCGAGTGACCAGCCGGCGCGGGTGCGCCTTTCCGCGGCGCGATCTGTACACGACGCGTCGCGAGTGGACTTGCTGGAGCGGAAGATCGAATCGCTGACAGTCGATGGCGGTGCCATCGAGCTCGGCCTCGGCGCGTTTGCCATCGAGACGGTGATGGTCTGGATGAGGGAGATAGGAAGTGAGAAGTGAGAAGTGAGAAGTGAGAAGTGGGAAGTGAGAAGTGAGAAGTGAGAAGTGGGAAGTGAGAAGTGAGAAGTGGAAGTGAGAAGGACAAGAGTGTGGACGCGGTTCCAAAGCTACCGCTTGCGCCGGCGTGGAGCGCGGGGTGGAGGAACAGACGACGGGAGCGATGGGGCGAGTTGCTCGCCGAGAGTCCGGATGCGGTCGATGACGTCCTCGTGCAGGACGCGCATGTACCGCCGCGTCTCCTCGTCTCCCTCGCGCATCTGCCGCCGGGTCTCTTCGTCTCCCGCGCGTATCTCGTCGCGCAACAGCCGCCGGGTCTCTTCGTCTCCCGCGCGTATCTCGTCGCGCAACAGC
>CAZJBN010000002.1:2786-54295 GCA_964543955.1 uncultured Bifidobacteriaceae bacterium | reverse complement strand
GCGCAACAGCCGCCGGGTCTCTTCGTCTCCCGCGCGTATCTCGTCGCGCAACAGCAGCCGGGTCTCTTCGTCCGATGCGCGGAGCTCCACGCCGAGAGCGTCGACGCGAGCCTCGAGACGCTCCAGCCGGCTCTCGATCGCGCCAGTCTGTTGCGGTGCGGCAGGCATGAGACGACGCTAGCATCGTCGAACGGGCGATTCAAGGACCATCGCGACGACCGCGATGATAAGTCGCCCCCAGTGCCAGGAGGGCGGGCGCTGTCCTTTGCCTGATCCGGGCTCGTGTACGCGGCCGTGCGCCCTCCCATCCTCGGTGGCTCGGTGGTTCCCTTGTCCGTAGCCTTCCGTCCTCGGTGACTCGGTGGTCCCTTGTCCGTGCGCCTCCCGTCCTCGGTGACTCGGTGGTTCCCTCGCCCGTCCGGTTTCACCCCTCGGTGGTTCGCGGTATAACACCGTATGCGAGTGCGATTCGAAGGAGTGACGAAGCGCTTCGGCGCGCACACCGCGCTTTCGGGCATCGATCTCGAGGTTACCTCCGGCGAGTTCCTCGTCCTGCTCGGGCCATCCGGCTGCGGCAAGACCACGCTCCTCCGTTTGCTGGCTGGTCTGGATCAGCTGGACGACGGCCGCATCTGGATCGGCGATCGCAACGTCAACGATGTGGCCCCGGCCGATCGTGACGTGGCGATGGTGTTCCAGAACTACGCGCTCTATCCGCACTTCTCGGTGGCGGAGAATGTCGCGTTTCCGCTGCGGGCACGGGGCGTCGAGAAGAACGAGGTGGACACACGCGTACGCGCCGCCGCCGCACGAGTGGGGCTGGACTCGATGCTCGATCGGCGTCCGGCCCAGCTCTCGGGCGGCCAGCAACAGCGGGTCGCGCTGGCTCGTGCCATTGTCAGGAACCCGTCCGTGTACCTGATGGACGAGCCGCTCTCGAACCTCGATGCCCAGCTGCGGCTGCAGACCCGCAGCGAGCTCAAGCGACTGCACCGCGAGCTCGGCACGACGACCGTCTATGTCACACACGATCAGGCCGAGGCGATGACGCTGGCCGGGCGCATTGCCGTGCTCGAGCGCGGCCGTATCGTCCAGGTGGGCGCGCCGCTCGATCTCTACCGGGCGCCCGCCAACACCTTCGTCGCATCGTTCCTCGGGAGCCCGCCGATGAACCTCGTCGACGAGATGCGTGACGGCACACGCGTGACGCTTGGCATCCGTCCCGAGGACGTGCAGGTGTCGATGGCGCCGAGAGACGGATGGCAGCACGCGCGCGTGGTCGTGACCGAGCCGATGGGGAGCGAGTCGCTCGTGACGATCGATCGCGAAGGCGCCCGTCCGGCTCGCCTCGTCGCCCGAACCGCGGCAGACGTCGCGGCCGACGCGGACCAGACGGTCTGGATTCACTTTCCGCCGGACCGCGTGCTGCTGTTCGACGCGGCAGCCGGAACCCGAATCCCCCATTGACGCGTTCGATACACTGGAACCGCGAAACGGGCGTCGCCACTGCGGCGCCCGCACGCGCGATGACGGTTCGCCCGGGCAGCACCGGGCGCCGTCCAGACACTTCCGGGCCTGAAGGCCCCCTGCGCAACAGGCGGAACAGGAGCATTCATGTCAGCACGTCGATTTCTCATCACCGGCGGCAGCCAGGGTATTGGCGCCGCCCTCGTGGCAATGGCTCGCAAGGCAGGCCACCAGGTCGTGTTCACGGGTCGTAACGAGTCGATGATCGAGCGCGTGGCCGTCGAGACTGGTGCCCACGGACTGCGACTGGACGTGTCGAGCCCGGACGACAACGCGAAGGCCGTCGAGACGTGCGGCCAGCGCATGGGCGGCATCGACGTGCTGGTCAACAATGCGGCATTCGGCTACGGCGCCCCGATCGGCGAGCTCGACGTGGCCCGTATGAAGGCGATGTTCGACACGAACGTCTTCGGCATGGTGGACCTGACGAATCGCGTCGTGGCCGGGATGAAGTCGCGGGGCGACGGCGACATCGTGAACATCGCCTCCACCTCGGGGATGAAGGGCGCCGCGCGGTCGACGGCATACGCGGCCAGCAAGTGGGCGGTCCGCGGCATCAGCCAGTGCTGGCAGGCGGATCTCCGCCCGCACGGCATTCGTGTGGTGTGCGTCTGCCCGTCCGAAGTGCAGACCAACTGGGGCGGCCAGTCCGGCAGAAACAACCCGAACAAGCTCTACGCCGACGACATCGCCCGCACGATCATGTCGGCGCTGGAGATGCCCCGCCGCGCCCTGTGGACTGAAGTGACCGTGTTTGCAACCAACCCGTGGAAGGAGGACTGACGGAGGACGGCTCTGCAGGGCGGGCTCTTAGGGCGGCTTCCGTAGGGCGGCTCTTTAGAGCCGCCTCGATCTAGACTGTCGCGCATGCTCGAGGCCCTCGCTCAGGACGTTCGGTACGCCTTCAGGCACCTGTGGCGGTCGCCCGGGTTTGCGGCCACCGCCGTCATCACACTCGCCCTGGGCATTGGCGCCAACGCGGGGATGTTCACGATCGTCAACGCGATCGTGCTCCGACCGTTGGCGATCGGCGACCCTGACGGCCTCATCGGGGTTTCCGGCCGCGGGACACTGGGTGAGTTGCGGCCAACGCTGCTTCCCGCACTCGACGATCTCGCAGACGGGCCGCTGCAGCCGCTTTGTGCCTACAACGGCGGTGTGGTGCTGGCGGTCGAAGCTGACGGTGCGCCGACTCAGGCGATCGGCGCGTTCATGACCAGTCAGTGCCTGTCGGTCTTCGGCGTCGCACCAATCCTTGGACGTCCGCTCCAGGGCGAAGACACGCCGCTTCACGGGCCCGGCAACCACGTCGCGATGGTCAGCCATGCGTTCTGGTCGCGGATGTTCGGTTCGAATCCAGACGCCATCGGCAAGTCGATCAGGACCGAAGGCATCGAGCTCGAAGTCATCGGCGTCCTGCCGCCGGGATTCGGCGGGCTTCAGGCAGACTCGGCCGCTGAGATCTTCGCGCCCTTCGACACAGTCTTCCCGGCCCAGCCGGCGCGGCGCCCGGGGGCCAGTCATCTTCTCGGCCGCCTTCGGGCCGGTGTGACGCTGGAGCAGGCTTCGGCCGAGCTGGGCGCACGCTGGCCAGCTCTCCTTGAGGTGATCGTTCCGGACACCGTGAGCGCCTCCGAGCGTGAGAGGCTCCGCAGCGCTCGACCGCGCGCCGAGCGGATCGGGACCGGGCTTTCGTTCTATCGGGACACCTACGCCCGACCGCTGACGATCATTCTCGGCTTCACCGGCGTTCTGCTGCTCCTCGCCTGTATCAACCTCGGCGCCTTGTTGCTATCCCGCCTGTCGTCGAGGAACGCCGAGCTTTCGATTCGACAGGCGCTCGGCGCGAGCCGGTGGCGTGTCAGCCGGCAGATGCTCGTCGAGAGCCTCCTGCTGGCAATGGCAGGAACGGTCATGGCCGTTCCCGTCGCTTTCGCGGTCATCACTCTTCTTGCATCGCGTCTGCCGACCGGGCTGGTCGGCCGTTCCGTCGCGTTCACCCCCGACACGATCGTCTTTGCCGCGACCGCACTGAGCGGGCTGGTCACCGGCGTCCTGATGGGAGCGTTGCCGATCTGGATCGCCAGCCGGCGAGTGGCGCCGGTGCAGTCGGGATCGACGCGGACGATTGCAGGTTCGACGAGCCGCCTGGCGCGGGGGCTTCTCGTGCTCCAGGTTGCGCTGTCGGTCGTGATGCTCGTCAGCGCCGGCCTGCTCACGCGTTCGCTGTATCTGTTGCAGCACACGAATCTCGGTGTCCGAACCGAGAACATCGTGACGGTACGTGCGATGCCGTTGCCGAATGGCTATGCCGGCATCGAGAACGCATCGTACTACCCGGCGCTGATCGAGCGACTGCGCGCGTTGCCGGGCGTACGATCGGTCGGGCTCGCACGCATGTTCCCGAGAGTGATCGTCCAGCTGCCTGGGTCCCCGACCGAGCTCATGGGCGAAACGGAACGGAATGTCACTGCGCTCAAGGAATCAGCGTCTCCGGAATTCTTCACGACGGTGGGCATCCCGCTGTTACAGGGACGCATGCTGTCGTGGACCGACACGGCAGAGTCGCAGCCCGTGGCGCTCGTCAGCGAGAGCCTCGCACTGGGGTTGGCGCCGAACGGCAACATCGTTGGACGGCGGGTCAGGCACGGCAGCGTCCCTACCGATCAGGACGTCCTGGTCGTGGGGGTTGTCGCGAACGCGACGATGGGGAGCCCCCGAGCGGCAGACGTCGCCGTGTTCTACCGTCCGCTGCTTCAAGCCGGAAGGTTTGCCAACTATCCGAGCGTGCAGCTCGATGTGGCGGGCGACCTTGCGTCGATCGCCGGCGGTATCAGGAAGGCCTTCAGTGAGGGCGGCCGTGAGTATGCCCACAGCATCGACGAGCTCTCAGCCGTGCTCGAACGCTCGCCGTCCTCGGAGCGGATGAGCGCTACGCTTGCAGGCGCGATGGCCCTCCTGGCGGTCCTCATGGCGGGCATCGGCCTCCACGGCCTGCTCGCCTACGCTGTCGTTCGTCGCACGCGGGAGATTGGCGTACGGATGGCCGTCGGCGCCGAACCGGGTGGCATCGTCCGGATGGTGGTCGGCGAGGGCCTGGCGCTCACCCTTGCCGGTCTGGTCGTTGGCCTTCCGGTGGCGCTCGCCACGGCCCGCGTCCTGCGCACACTGATGTTCGGCATCACGGAGACAGACCCGATCACGCTCGTCGTGACCATCGTGCTGTTCGTCTGCGTCGGGCTTGGCGCCGGCCTCGTTCCCGCACGGCACGCTGCCCGTGTGGACCCGGTCGTCGCCCTCCGCGCTGAGTAGGACGGCCTTTCAAAGCCGCCCGGATCGCGGGCAGTTCTTCACTCGTCCCACACCTGCACCCTGCAGGCCCTGGTGTAACGCCGCTCGCGCTGCGACATTGGACCTGGTGGTGCAGCCTCTCGCGGGCTTGCCGAGCTTGGGGGTGCGCGTGCCCGCCTGGCATTTCCTCGCCAACCAGCTGGCCATCCACATGTTCGGGTGGGCCTCCCCATTGCGCTCGTCGCCAGCCGCTCGGCCCGCCGACCGTAGGCTCTGCCCGTTGCTCCGTACACTGCTTCGAACGGCCAGATCGTGTAGGCTTGCGCATGGTCGAGGTCATGGCGCGTCGATAGACGCCTCGACCGCAACTGGAGGCTTTCGAATGAAACGCACGGTCATGTTCATCCTCGGGCTGGCGCTGGCGATGCCGGCGACGTTCGCACAGGCACCTGCCGCCGATCTCGAGAAGGCGCTGTCGGCATTACCCACCCAGGCTCGCGAGGGCGCCACGGTCATCAAGTGGAATCCCGATCACACCTACGAGACGCTGCGCAAGGGCACCAACTCCTGGGTGTGCTACGACCAGTCGGGCCTGCCGAGCGAGCAACCCTATTCGATCCAGTGCACCAGCATCAAGAACCTCGAGCGTGTCGCGCAGAACCGCAAGTTCGAGACGATTGAGGATCGCAAGGAGCGTCAGGCAGCCATCGACAAGGCCGAGGCGGATGGTTCCAGGGTCAAGCCGGAGTACGGCTCGGTCTTCATCACGGTGAGCGGCAAGGACGCCAGCACCACGAGGCGGCACATGACCGTCGCCGTGCCGGGCGCGACGACCCAGTCTACCGGCCTCCCCGACAACAACAAGCTGGGCGGCGCGTGGATCATGAATGCGGGAACGAGCACCGCGCACATCATGACGCCGGGCAGCTAGCGTCTATTCTCCGTAGGGCGGAGCTTCAGCTCCGCCCTACGCACGCGGCGGCACCTTACCAGCGGTTGGCATCCGACTTGAGGAGCGATCGGATCCCCTTCCCCGCCAGCGGCTCCCGGGCAAACCGCGGGATGACGTGCAGATGCGCGTGAAGGAGCGTCTGGCCGCCGGCGCGTCCGCAGTTCCATCCCACGTTGTATCCGTCCGGCCGCAACTCGCGATCCATCCAGCGCTTCACCTCCGCCAGCAGGCGAAACGTCGCGAGCACCTCCTCTTCGCTCAAGTCGAACGGCGTCTCGCGGTGCGCCACGGGAATGATGACGCCTGAATGCTTCAGGGCGCCCTGGAACCGTTCGTCCTCGAGGTAGATCGCCAGGGCGTTGCGGAACAGGACCTTCTGTTCGGGTTCGGCGAGCAGGCAATAGGGACAGTCGTTCCGCATCCGCCGTCAGTCTACCGAATCCGTGTCGGTCGAGCTTCATCACTGAGACACGTCGGCGCCGTTCTCCATGAGCAGCTCCCTCAGGATCGAGCGGTGGCAGTGGCTTTCGTCTTCGCAGTAACAGCCGACCGAGAAACTCGTCGTACGAGACAGTGCAGCCAGCAGCGCCAGGTCGTGCTTGGCCGCCGGCGCAGCCATCTCAGCCCTGTACCTCGAGGCGAACGCCGACCACTCGCGCGGCGTCGCCGCCTTCTGCGCCAGCTTCATGGTGGGCACGCTCGGCGCCAGGTTGGGAAACCAGACGTCGTACCAGTTCCCTGACGAGAACTCTCTCTTTGGCACCCCACGGGGCGGGCGGCGCACGGTGCCAATCCGCAGGCCTTCTCCACGGGTCCTGGCTGTTCCCAGGCGAACGACACGCACGCTCATGGCACTCCTTTCTCGGACTGCAGCCGCATGGAAGCGGAATGCTGCCGTTCATGATAGCCGCCAACACGTGGGTGTGGTTGCGCCGCACGCGCGCGGGACAGCTCACCTTGACACGCGGCCTCGACGAACGGATTCTGGGAGTCGAGCCATCTATCAATCCCCACACACGGAGTGAACAACATGTCCGACAAGCACAAGGCCGTAGTGGCACAAGTGAACGCCGCGTTCGCGGCAAACGATGTCGAAGGATTCCTGTCGTGCTGCACGGACGACGTAGCCTGGACGATGGTGGGCGACGAGCATGTCACAGGTAAGGAGGCCATCCGGAAGTGGATGGCCACGATGAACGGTGACGCCCCGACGTTCACCGTTGACCACGTCATCGCCGACGCCGACTTCGCTGCCGCGCATGGCGACATGACGATGAAGGGCAAGACCGGCGAGATGGAGTCGTACGCGTACTGCGACCTCTACCGCTTCAACGGCGACAAGATCGCCGAACTGCGCGCGTTCGTCATCAGGACCGACCCGACATAGGCCGGCGCGTCGCGCCGAACGAGCCGGCGCCTACGGGCCCGGCTCCAATTCGCCCAGCACGGTCGGAATGAGCTCGGACACCGTCGGATGAATCGGCACGGCGCGCTGCAGCACGTCGTACGGCGCATCCGCGTTCATGATGTCGATGACGCCGTGAATCGCTTCGTCACCCCCTGTGCCGAGAATCGCCGCGCCGAGTATCTTTCGCGTCCCGGCGTCGACGACAACCTTCATGAACCCCTGCGTCTCGTCCTTCTCGATGGCGCGGCCGACACGGCTCATGGGACGAGTACCGACGAGAATCGGACGGCCCGTCGCACGCGCCTGGGTCTCGGTCATGCCGACCCGGCCGAGCGGCGGGTCGACATACAAGGCATACGCGGGGATGCGCTGCCGGATCTCCCGCCTCTCACCGTCCAGCAGGTTGGCCGCCACGATTTCGAAGTCGTTGTACGCCGTGTGGGTAAAGGCGCCGCGGCCGTTGCAGTCGCCGAGCGCCCAGATGCCGGTGACGTTGGTGGCCAATGCTTCGTCGACGACGATGTACCCGCGCGTGTCGGTCGCGATGCCGGCTTTCTCGAGTGACAGGTCGTCGGTGTTTGGCTTCCGGCCGACGGCCAGCAGGACGTCCGAGCCCACCGCCACGGGAGGACCATCCGTACAGTCAACCGACACAGCCACCCCATCGTCGTGCGGGGCCAGCGCAATGCACGCGGCGCTGGTGCGAACGGTAATGCCCTCCGCCTGCAGGATTTCCGTCACCGACTGTGAGATGTCTTCGTCTTCGCGCGCGATCAGCCGCGGCCCCTTCTCCACGACGGTCACCTCCGCGCCGAACCTCCGGTACATCTGCGCGAATTCCAGTCCGACATAGCTGCCGCCAACGACGACGAGGTGCCGGGGGACCCGGTCGAGTGCGAGGATGGAGGTATTCGTCAGGTACGGCACGTCGCCAACACCGGGCATGTCCGGGACGAGCGCCCGTCCGCCCACGTCGAGGAAGATGCGAGGCGCCGTCAGCTGTTCGTCACCCACGCGAACGACAGTCGCCGATTCGAACCGCGCGTGGCCCTCGATGACGGTGCAGCCTGGCATCCCGCGGAGCCACGACTCCACGCCGCTCCGCGCGCGCAACGTCACGGCATCGGCGCGGGCCCTGACCCTGGCCATGTCGATGCGCACTTCCCCGCCGAGCGTGACGCCGTAGTCGGCAGCCCGCCGCGCCAGGTGCGCGGCGTAGGCGCTGGCAACCAGCGTCTTGGTCGGCATGCAGCCCGTGTTGACGCACGTGCCGCCGAAGAGCTTGCGCTCGACGAACGCGACGGTCATGCCGGCAGCCGTGAGACGTCCCGCCAGGGGCGGCCCGGCCTGTCCGGCGCCGATGATGATGGCGTCGAAGGACTTCATCGGAGCACCGCCATGAGGAGCAGAGCGCCGCCGATGGCGACGGCGTCTTCGATGAGGGCGGCCGGGCGATCCTGACCGAAAGCCCTGGCCAGTGCCCGCCGCGCCGCGCGCCCTCCGAGGGTGCCGACCACCGCGCCGATCATGCCGGAGATGATGCCCGCGGCGAGATTCCCGCCCGAGGCGCCAATCGCGGCACCAGAGAGGCCGCCCGAGATCAGCCGCGCCCCGAATTGCGCCGGCACCGTTCGACTGGGCGTCGTCGGCAGCTTGTCGGTTACCAGCTCGCCGACGGCGAGGATTGTCATCAGCCACGGTGTCGCAGCGTGGCCGAGAAACCACAGGCCGGTTGGCGCGAGGTTGAGCCAGCCGGCGCGGGCCGCCCAACTGACGGCGGTCGGCGCCATCATCGCGCGAAGCCCGGCGACGATGCCGATGAGGAACGACACCCACACCACCGAACCGAACTCCATGGACTCCTCTTGCGCAAATCATCCGCAGCGGGATGCCGCCGGAAGCTCGTCGCCGCGGCCATTGTCTGCGAAGCCGCGCTTCCTGCGAAGCCAGCTCAGCCGCTGAGCGCGTTCGCGGGCATCTGCTGACCCTCGGCGAGCGGTAGGCCGTCCGCGAAAGCGGCCATCGAGTCGCGCCGATCCCGCGACGGCCTGCCGAACTACTGTCCCTTGACGCTCTGCTCGAGGAATGCGACGAGCGGTGGCAACACCTTCTCTGGCGCCTCGATGTGCGGGACATGGCCGAGCCCGGGGATGAGCAGCACGTGGCCATTGCCGTTCGGTACGGCCGCGGCCAGTGCGTGCATCCGTTCCTGAAACGATGCCGCTGTACCGAGCAGCATGTCCTCGGCGCCGCCGAACGCGAGCGTCGGCACCTGGATGTGCGCCCAGTCGTAGACGACGGGATCGCCGTACAGCATCTGGCTGATGAGGGCCTGGACCATGGCAAGGCGCGGCCAGTCGGCGCTGAGCGTCCACGAATAGCGCATGCGGACGTAGCTCTCGAACTCGTCGTTCCACGCCGTCGGGTCGTGTGCCACGTAACGTCCCAGTCCCGTGCGGACGCTCTGATAGCTGGTCTTCAGCGTCTGCGCGTAGGCCTGATCGATCGGCGTCATCGGGCGGCTGTATCGGCCGTCGGTGAGGCCGATCGGGTTGTAGATCACGACGCGCTCGACGGACTTCGGATACTGCGTGGCAAAGCGCGCGGCCATCATCCCGCCCATCGAGTGACCCACGACGGCCACCTTCTCGATCTTCTCGTGCTGCAGGATCAGGTACGTGTTGCGTGCCTGCGAGTTGAAGTTGTAGGGGGCGATGGGCTTGGACGATCGGCCGTAGCCGATCTGGTCGGGCACGATCACCCGAAAGCCTTTACTGGTCAGGGCGTCGATGATGGCCTTGAAGTAGAAGCCGCCGAAGTTGTTCCCGTGCAGCAGCATGACCGTGTGGCCGTTTGCCGTGCCCTGCGGCGCGACGTCCATGTACGAGATGCGAACGTCCTGGCTGTAGACGCTGATGTCGAGATACTTGCTCGGGTAGGGATAGGGACATTCGTCGCAGGTGATGCTGCCCGGCTTGACATCGGTGGGGGTTGGCACCGGCGGCAGGGCGCTCTGCCCCTGCGCGGCCGCGGACGCGGTCGACTGGAGCAGTGCGAGCGAGAAGGCGAGCGTACGCAGGTGGGTGTGCATAGTCTCATTCCATCGACGGTTGACAGCAGCGCAGGCAATCTAGCACACGCGTCCGAGGCAACCCTAAAGGGTTGCCTCTACAGAGAGGGGGGTAGGCCAACCCCAAAGGGTTGCCTCTACAGAGAGGGGGGAGGCCAACCCCAAAGGGTCGCCTCTACAGAGGGCAGAGCGTCTGACGGGCACGGAGCACGTCCAGCGGGCGCCGGGCTGCGTGGATCCACGCGCTTTTCGTGGCAGACTGACCGCATGCGTCGCGAGGCTTGGCGGGCGCTCGCCTTGGGGCTGTTGGCGGTTCTCGGCTGCGTGGCCCTGGCCGGCGATGTCGCACGAGCCCAGGAGACTTCAGTCTTGCAGGAATAGTCACGGACACGGCGAAGGCGCCGCTTCCGGGCGTCACCGTCACGTTGGGCACCGACAGCGACAAGCGCGTCGCCGTCACGGATGGCGGCGGGCAATACGCGTTTGTCGGGATGGGGCCCGGAACCTACCGCACGCGCACGCGGCAGGTGGGCATTGGCGAACCGGTTGCGGCGGGTCAACGGCCCGCTCCGCCCATCGGCGCGGAGCTCACCATGCTGCTCCACCGACTGCAGCTGGATCGCGGCACTGCGTGGAGTCCGGGGAAGACATTCCCGGTGAGGAACGGCCGTGTGGAGACGAACGGGTTCAACGGCATCCCGCGCGAGATGGAACTCGAAGCGTTCAAGGGCGAGCTCGTGCGGCTGCTGCCGTGAGCGGTATGAGTCAGCTTGCGCTTCGTCACTCGAGAGAACAACCCTCCTAAGGCACGAGCACGTCGACGAACACCGTCCCTCGTCGCCCTTCTGCTTCCACCAGCAGCCGAAGTTGGTACCACCCCTTGGAGAGTGACAACTGGGTTGTGCCAAGTACTCCCTGTCCTGCGCCGGCGGTCATCACACCCGTCTGTCGTGCGCGCTGGCGGCCGCGCAGGTCGAAGGCGACGAGCGTGTACCGCGCAGCGCTGGATGACGGGACTGACGGCGCCTCGAAGGAAGCCTGCACGCGACCTGGCCGCTCGTGGTCGATGGTTGGTGTGAGCCGCAGCGTCACGTCACGAGTAGGCAGGAGCGACTGGAGCAGGTCCGTGTCCGGCTTCGGCGGCATTGCGCCCGGCAGGTACGCGGTCCGATGGCGAACGCTCACGTCGTCGCGCCGGACCCTGACCTCCAGCTTGCGCGTCCGTTCGCGGTCACGGTCCGCGACGTCGGATACGTAGCCGATCAGGTAGTAGGCACGATTCTCTTCGGCCACTTGTGCGAGCGCGTCGGCCGGCCGATTGTTGTTGATGACGGCGGTGCCGCCAGTCGTGCTCGAAAGCGTGCGCAGGCTGTCGAGAAGGAACTCGAATCGGCCCGCCTGCACGGGTGTGATGCCAACGTTGTCCTCCAGGTACAGTCCCCGAGGGTCTACGCCGTAGATCGCCACGTTGCTCGCGACCGCAGCCTTCAGGATCTCGCGGAGCCTCTGGCCAACGCGCGCGCACCCTTCCCCACCCGCGATGACGGTCTCGACGTCACACGGAACCCCCTCGCTGAACCAGAGCACGGCCTTCCTGCGGGAGGGAATCGCGCCAAGCCGCTGCACGGCCTTCATCAGCATCTCGAGTCCCTGCGCGGCCACGAAGGCACGGTCCGCGTCCATCGACGGGCCGCCGGCGTCCCTCGCTCGAGGGTCAGGCGGCATTCCAGTACTCTCGGCACCGGACCCGGCGCCACCCGGGACGCCGGGCCGTGCTGGAGGTGCGCCGCTGTTGGCGCCCTCCCCGATACCGCCCGGGCCGAGAGTCGCCTCGGCGCCGCTACGGCCCGCGGCGCTCTCCGCGATCGTCGTCAGCATGGCGCGGTCGTTCGTGAACAGCATCCCCGAGTCGCCGCCGGATCGAAGCACCGAGGCGTAATCGTGCGGCTGAAGCGTCTCGTTGATGAACTGCGTGGCCCACTGCCTGAGGGCCGGTGTATATCGTCGGCTGAGGTTGAGCTCGTCGAGCACGAGCGCGAAGATGCCGCCGGGCTCGGCGGCATTGCTCGAGACACCCGCGGGCGTGGCGTCCGGCGGCGGCTCACGGAAGTCGAGGAACTGAAATTGATCGATCGCGCGCGGGCGCCCGTCCTCGAAGAGCTCGAAGTCGGCTGCGGTCAGATCCGGCACGGGCCGGCCGTCCTCGCCGGTCACGACCACGTCAACGACGACGAGCGAGGTGCCCGTCCTGAATTGCGCCGACAGGGCACCCGTTGCGGCGGCCACGCAGACGATGACCGCAGCCCACGCGCGGATGGACAGTGCGACACGCGCCCGGAGGAGGGTCATGTGCCATCTTCTCACGGCTCGATCTCGCGAATTCGCAGGCGTTCCTCCCTTCCGCCCGCAGCGCACTCGGGCCATACTGGCGGCCAGGTCGCTGGCGGGCGCGCGAAACAGACGCACGTGGGGTCGCACATGGAGCTGGATGGCGTCCGGCAGGAGATTGCGTTCATTTTGCGATCGTGTCGACGGCAGCCCGGCCTCGCGCTGACCGCCCTGGCGACGCTGACGCTCGGCATCGGCGCGTCCACAGCGGTGTTCTCCGTCGTGAACGCCGTTGCCCTGAGGCCGGTGCCCTACCCCGAGCCCGATCGCATCGTCCTGGTCGGGAGCAATACCGGGGCGTCGGCGCCGAAGCTTGCCGCGTGGGCGCAAGCGACCGACGTGTTCACGGATCTGGCAGCGTACCGCGGCGGGCGTGTGAACGTCACGGCCACCGATGGCCTGCAGGACGGGCTGGCCCTGCAGGCGCCCTATGCGCAGGCCGACGTCAACTTCTTCACGCTGTTCGGCGCGGCCGTGGTGCAGGGCCGCGGACTCACCTTCGATGACGATCGCCCACGCGGGGAGCGTGTCGTCCTCCTGACCCATCGTTTCTGGCAGCGCCACTTCGATGGTGACCCGGCGATCGTCGGTCACCGCGTCCTGCTCGACAACGATCCACACACCATCATCGGGGTCTTGAGCGAGCGCTTCGATCCCAGTGACATCCCGGGCTTCGCGTACTGGGGCATCCCGGAGCTCCTGGTCCCGCTGCAGCTCGATCGACAGTCGTTGAATCAGGGAAATGACATGCTCGCGGCGGCGCGCCTCGCGCCAGGCGTGACGCTGGACATGGCACGAGCCCGGCTCGAGGCGGTTGCGGCCGACTTCCGTCGTACCTTTCCCGGAGTGCTGCTGCCGAACGTGGAGTTCGGCGTGAAGCCCATCCACGACGCAGTGACCGGTGATGCGCACACGTCGCTCTGGCTGCTGAGCGGAGCGGTCGGCTTCGTGCTGCTCATTGCGTGCGCGAATGTCGCCAACCTGCTGCTGGCGCGTGCGACAGCACGGGGCCGCGAGATAGCGATTCGGATGGCGATCGGGGCCGGGCGGGCTCGCATCGTGTCGCAACTGCTGACCGAGAGTCTCGTGCTGGCCCTGGTCAGCGGCGCGTCCGGATTGATTGTTGGCGTGGTCGGCGTGCGCGCGCTGCTGGCGATCAACCCCGGCAACATCCCGCGGATCGGCGTCCCGGGCGCGTCGGATCTTCTGCCGCTCGACTGGCGCGTGTTCGCCTTCACCGCGACCGTCTCGCTGGTGACGGGCCTCGTGTTCGGCGTGATTCCGGCACTGCAGGCCTCTCGTGGCGATCTGCACGGCGTGATGAGACAAGGGGGCGGGCGCGCGGGTGCAGGGGGTGACCTGCGCCGCCACACGACTCGATCCGTGATTGTCATCACGGAAGTGGCGCTCGCCGTCGCGCTTCTGATTGGCGTCGCACTGCTGGTTCGCAGCCTCATTGCGCTCCGTGGCGTCGACCCCGGATTCGATCCGCAGAACGTGCTCACGATGCGGATGTCATCGACGGAGCCGCGATTCGCGGGCAGCGCCAGCATGGCGCGTGTAATTGCCGAGGGGAGGCGCCGCGTCGGCGCGCTGCCTGGCGTCGAGGCCGTGGGCGCGACCTATTCAGTGCCAGCGCAGGGATACCTGATGATGCGTTTCACGATCATGGGCCTGCCGCTGCAAGGGCCGTATCATGCCATCGGCCATTGGGGCCCCGTCTCGCCGGGCTACTTCGAAGTCTTCGAGATCCCGCTGCGCCGGGGCCGCCTCTTCACGGAGCGTGACGGCGTCGATTCGGCCCCCGTGGTGATCATCAGCGAGTCCCTCGCCCGGCAGTTCTTTCCGGACCGCGACCCGCTGGGACAGCAACTCGTGCTCGGGAGAGGCCTGGGCGCGCCGTTCGAGACCGAACCCGTCCGGCAGATCGTTGGCGTGGTCGGCGACGTGCACGACAGCGAGCTGAGTCGCACGCCGGCTCCGACCATCTACATCCCGCAGGCGCAGGTGTCCGACGGCCTGATGTCGTGGATTGCCCGCGCGACCTTTACAACGTGGGTGGTTCGCACGGGCGTCGAGCCGTACGCGCTGGCGAACAGCATCGCGCAGACGCTCCAGGAGGCCACTCAGGGAGTGCCGGTCTCGGACATACGCTCGATGAACGACGTGCTGTCCCGGTCGAGAACGCGCCCGACGTTCAACACGGTGGTGTTGACCATCTTTGGCGGCGCGGCGCTGTTGCTGGCCGCGATCGGAATCTACGGTCTGATGAGCTACGCCGTACAACAGCGGATCCAGGAGATCGGCATACGCATCGCCGTGGGAGCAGGACCGGACAGCGTACGCCGAATGGTGATCTGGCAGGGGATGCGCGTGGTCTTGCTCGGGGTCGCAGTTGGTCTGGTGATCGCCTATGCCGTGACGCGGGTACTCTCCGCCTTCCTGTTCGGCATCGGCCCGCACGATCCGGCGGCGTTTGTCGCGGTACCGGCGCTGCTGGCGACCGTGGCGCTGATCTCGCTCTGGCTCCCTGCGCGGACAGCCTGCCGCGTCGACCCGGTCGTGGCACTCCGCGCGGAGTAGCCGAGGGGTGATCCGCGGGCTCCCAGTGTCGCAGCGCCTGGCGCTTCAAGAATGGACCCTTGCCGACGAACACATCGTTCGTCCCTGGAATCGGCATAGGGCGCGCGGCGATGCATTGACGGCGCCGCCGCGAGCGCACTACGGTCGAACCAGACACGAATCGATACGGCCGTGGACAGGGACCTCATCGTGGGGTGCGTCTGCGTCACCGTTCGCGGCGGTCCCCTGGCTGCCTCGACGCCGAAGGTGCGTCGCGGCGCCGACACCTTGCGGTGGATCCCCCTGGCGCCAGAGAGGCGTCATGGTTCGCTCGATTGTCATCGCGGCGCTCCTGGTTCCCATCCTGGCGGCTGCTCCTCGGAGTGGTCGGGCGTCACCCTCCAGCACCCAAGGCCCTCGCGTCGTCGACGACGAGGCCGACATTCTCTTCGCCGACAACTTCAGTCGCGACCTGTCGCACTGGGAGGTGCACGGCGAAGACGCCATTCGCATTCGTGATTCAGGAGATCCCACCCACGGCTCTGTGCTCGAGCTCGTGCCCAACGGCGACGTGCTCGTGCTCATTCCGCAGCTGACCTACGGCGCCAACGAACGGGCGAGCGGGCTCCTCGGATTACAGCCACGATCTGTCGGCGGTCCGGTGTGGTCGACGACGTGACCGTGCGTGCCATCGATCGCCTCTCATACGACGGCCCGGGCATTTCCTCGACGGCCGCAGATCGTGAGGGATTGCTGACGTCGTGGCGCCGTGCCGGCCCCTTCGAGCGTACGGACGATCGCATCGCCCGGCACCCTGCGTCGTTTGCACCGTGGTCGCTCGTGGCCACCGACCCGAGGGGGGCGATCGTGACGGGCCGCGACGTCGACTACCACGATCCACGCACCGTCGCCTACTATCGCGCCACCGTCGTGTCGCCGGTGCCGCGGCAGGCCGAACTCGTCTTCGGCACCGTGGGCGATCTGGCTGTCTGGATCAACGGTCGTTTCGAGGGGTTCGTGCCTCGTCAGGACATCACGTGGTTCGATGTGCACACGAACCCGGCACATCCCGGTCGACGCGTGCCTCTCACGCTGCGGGCGGGCGCCAATGACATCGCGGTGCGTATCCGAGGCGGGGTGTACGCGTCGGGGGGTCTTCAGCCGTCTGGTCGACGTGGAGGGAGGGCCGCGATGACGTGGCATCGGCTCGGGGTGCTGGCGGCGTGTCTTGCCTTGCCGTCCACGGTGCTGTCAGGCGGCGATGGGCGCGTCGCGCCCCGGGGCGCGCGCTTCCCTCCAGCGGTGAGCTTGCTGCTGCAAGATCCGGAAGTGACGAGGCTGGACTCCGATCAGGTGCACGCCCACGGCGTGGTGGCATCTCAGGTGACCTATCAAGGGCGCCGCGCCTTGCGTCTCATCGAACCTGACGCCGACCGGCGGGGCGGCGTCGCGCTGATACCTGGCGTCCGCTTCACCGATGGCACCATCGAGATTGATGTCGCCGGGCGACGCGGACCCTTCGCGGTGGCCGACGACAGGGGGTTCATCGGCCTGGCGTTTCGCGTGCGCCCCGATGCGGAGACCTACGAGACCTTCTACATCCGGCCCGACAACGGCCGGGCGCTCGACCAGGTGCGCCGCAACCACTCGACGCAGTATGCCGCCAGACCCGGGTTCGACTTCGCGCGGCTCCGCGCCGAGTCACCGGAGCGGTACGAGTCCTACGTGGACCTCGAACCGGGGGCGTGGACCAGACTTCGCATCGAGGTCGCGGAAATGACAGCGCAATTCTACGTGCACGACGCCGCACAGCCGGTGCTCGTTGTGAACGATCTGAAGCTGGGGACCGAGGGGGGCGGTGTCGGTCTGTGGATCGGTCCAGGGACGGAAGGATACTTCGACCGCTTGAGGATTCGTCATGCCGTGCCGAAGTGAGCCCGTCGCGTCGCCTCGGAGGGGCCTGCGAGCACCGCATGCGGCCACCCGCGAAGGACTGTCATGAGGCCAACGCACCTCATCGTGGCGGCGACCATGGCCGCGCCTGGCGGGCTGGCCGGCTGCAAGGCGTCCGACTCGCCGACCGCACCCACGTCGAGCAACCCGCCCACTGAGGCCGGCACGCAGTCGGTGTCGATCTCCTCGGACGGCCTGACCATTGGCGGCATTCTCATGAGGCCAGATGCCAGCGGAGCGCGGCCTGCCATCGTGGTGCTCCACGGCTGGCAACCGGCGGGTACCAATGGCGCCGCGCTGGTCGAAGCGCGGGCGCGTCGCTACGCCGCCGACGGCTACATTGCCCTGGCCGTCTCGATGCGCGGATGGCCGCCATCAGGCGGCACCGACGACTGCGGCCTCAGGCAGCCGGCAGACCTCGTGGGTGTAGTGGCCTGGCTGCGCTCGCAGCCCGCGGTGGCGGCTGATCGCGTAGGACTCGTGGGATTCTCGCAAGGCGGACAAGTGGCGCTGCTGGCCGCGGCGCGCGATCCGAGCGTGCGGGCGGTGGTGGCGTACTATCCGGTGACCGACGTCGCCTTGTGGAAAGCGACGACTGCCAACGCAGACATCCCAGGGTATGTCACCTCCGTCTGCGAACCTGGCGGCACGGCACCTCGCTCACCCCTCGTGCATGCGGCCGGCATCACCGCACCGGTCCTGCTCGTTCACGGCGATGCCGACACGCGTGTCCCCACCGAGCAGAGTGTCCGTCTGCACGAGGCGCTGGCCGCCGCAGGACGTCACGGGCAGCTGCTGCTGGTGCCAAGCGCCCGGCACGGCTTCACCGCGGCAGAGGAATCGACGGTGTCGCCGGTGGTCGATGGATTCCTCGCTGCGGAGCTTCGCCCGGGTGCGCCGTAGCCCGCATTGTTCACGCACGCTCGCGGAGCGTGAACAATGCGCCGGCTGAAGCATAGTCGAGCAGCCGCGGTGATTCCGGCCACGGCTCGGCGAGAACGGGCTCGACGACGTGCCGATGGCCGGCAGGCGCTACTATGATTCCCGTATGTCACACGACGACCGCATCGCCCGCATGTCCTTCGCATCGGTATATCCGCACTACGTCACCAAGGTCGAGAAGAAGGGTCGGACGAAGGCCGAGCTCCATCAGGTCATTCGCTGGCTCACCGGCTTCGATGACGCCCGCCTTCTGGACCTCATCGAGAGGAAGGTCACGTTCGAGACCTTCTTCGAAGAAGCGTCCCTCAATCCGAGCGCCCGGCTGATCACGGGCACGATCTGCGGGTATCGAGTGGAGGACATCGCCAACCCACTGACGCAGAAGGCGCGGTATCTCGACAAGCTCGTTGACGAGCTCGCGAAAGGCCGGCCGATGGAGAAGATCCTGCGCGGCAGTGACCCTGCGCAGTGAGTGCCTTCGCCCGAACCTATCCTCCAGCGCCGCCCTGGACGGTTGTTCACGACCCGGACCGCCCCCACAACGCAAGGCACGTCTCTGCGATGTTGGGCTCCTCCCGTTCAGCGGCAGCGAGGGCGCGGAGCCTCCGTTCGATGCGTGCGCCAAGCAAGGCTGTTGTCATTCGCGTTGTGTTTTCCAGGGATCAGGATGGACGCGTACTGAGTGAACGGATGGAGCTCGCTGGCCTTCGTGTGCTGTTCGCGACGATGCCCTCGCACGAGCGAGCATCGCTGCAGGAGCTTCTGGAGACGGCGTTCGAGGACCACACGTGTTCGCTCGCGACACACCTGTACGACGAGAAGGGCCGCCGGATTGAGACGGTTCGGCGCATGGGGACCTTGTCCGAAGAGCGCGTGACTGTTCGCTACGACGACTTCGACAACCCCTTGGAAGAGCACAGGTCAGAGGCAATCCGCGAGTTGCGGATGGACGATGGAGTGGTGCAGACAGAGGAAAGGCCGCCTCTCGTTCAGCACATCAGGTTCGAGTATCGATACGACGCTCACGGGTGCGTCTCGCCTTCGTCCCAGGCCAGCGCAACCTCGAACGCCGCGGCGACACTCCCCCAGCGACGCCGATAGGTCTCGGGCGAGCATCAGCCCTGACCCGCCGAAGGACGTCGCGAGGGAGCGTCAGCCAATCTCCCGAAGCTTCTCTGCAGGCACGATGGGCGTCAGGACGGCGACCTCGCCCGCCTCGACCAGACGCCCGACCTCATGCGGCAGCGCACGCTCGAGCTCGTCGAGATCTGCGCCGGCTGCCGGCGTGCAGGCCACCCACGTATTGCGGCCGCGACGCTTGGCTTCGCGGAGGCACCAGTCGGCGACCGCGAGCACCTGCTCCCACGAGAGCAGATCGGCGCGCTCCGGGTGGAAGGGATAGCACGCGCAGCCGATGGAGCAGGATGCGCGGATGGGGCTGCCCCCGCCCACGTCCAATGCCTCACGCGCGACCGCCTTCACAATCCGGTCCGCGAGCGTCGTCAGCTCCTGCACCGGCTCGCAGTCGAAGACGATCAGAAACTCTTCTCCGCCCCAGCGCACGACGCAGTCGTCCGCACGGGTGCACTCGAGCAGCACGCCGGCGACGTGCTGAAGCATCCGGTCCCCGGCGGCGTGGCCGTGCTGGTCGTTGATCGACTTGAAGTAGTCGAGGTCGACCAGCACGAGGCCGTACGTGACCGCAGGTGCCGGCGCGGCACCGGACAGGCGCCCTGCACGAGGCTTCCCCTGCGCCGACACGGTGGCCATGCGCTCGTCGAGGTACCGTCGATTGCGCAGTCGGGTCAGGGGATCGGTGACGCTCAGCGTGCGGAGTGCCTCGTTCGCCTCCGCAAGCGCGTGGGTTCGCGTGTCCACGAGCATCTGGAGATCCACGTTGTGGCGCCGCAGCGCCCGGAGGCGCCACCGCACCGACAGCGCCCCGACGACGGCCGCGCCCAGCACCAGCAGCGCCCGGAACCACCACGACTGCCACCAGAACGGCGGCACGCGGAACCCGAGCGTCGACGGCGCTCCCCATTCACCGCGTCCCGCTCGCGTGCGCACCTCGAGGCGGTAGTCGCCCGGCGGCATCGCCGGATAGCGCACCAGTGAGCTGGCGGCCTGGTGCCATTCGTCCTCGAGCCCAACCAGCCGGAACTGATGCTCGAACTGCGACTCGTGCAGCGCCGTGAGCGCCATGAACTGTGCCTCGAGCGTGTTCGCCGCGCGCGTCTCCTGTGGCGAGCGCGGCGGCGCGGCGCCGGTCATGAGCTCAGTGGGCCCCAGCAGCCCGGACAGCAGCCGGGTGGCCGGCGGGTGGGGAAAGCTGCCGTAGCGCGACGCGCTGAAGCGAGCCAGGCCTCCGCTCGTCCCGATCCAGACGTCGCCGTTCTGGTCCGCGTGAAACGCCGTCGCGTTGACGTCCTCGCCGACCAGACCGTCCGCGAGTCCGAAATGCTGGACGCCGTGGTCGTGCAGCACGTCGATGCCCCTGCCCGTGCCCACCCAGGTGCGGCCACCCGCGTCCTGTCCGACGACGTAGACCTTGTCGGACCAGAGGGTGCCCTCGGCCTCGTCGCGGCCCGTGATGGAGAGGCGATCGCCGTCCAGACGTCCCCGAACCACCCCGCCCGTGTCGTACGGCACGAAGAGCGTCTCTCCGTTGGCCAACGTCGTGACGTACGCCACGTGATCCTCCGGCAGTCCGTCCCGTGCCGTGAAGCGCAGCCACCGTCCGTCCAGACGGACGGCGAGACCGCCTGCGCCCGCAGCCCAGAGCCGCCCTTTCGCATCCAGGTGCAGATCGCTGACATACTCGTTGGGGCTTCCCCCGGGGAGCTCGACGCGCTCGAAGCGCCAGCCGCCGGCGCCGCGGCCGTGCAACCGGCCGCGCAGCAGGCCCGCCGTTTCGGTCGCCGCATAGAGACTGCCGTCGGTGTCGGCCAGCAGCTCGAAGATGCGCTCGCCGAACTGCGCCGACGGATGAGTCACCCGGTCGAGGCGTCGCGCGGACGGATCCCAGCGCAGGATCTCGGCCGGCACGCCGGCGAGGTAATAGGCACGGTCGGGCCCGGCCACGACGCTGCGGACCGTGCGGCCTTCGGTGCCCGGCACGACGCGCCACCCACTGGGAGTCGCCTCTGCAAGACCGCGATCGGTGCCGATCCAGAGACGACCCGTGGCATCCCGCCACACCGTGCGGACCATGTCGGACGGCAGCCCGGTATCGACGGTGTAGGCTTCCCAGGCCCCGCGTGACAGTTGCCGGTGCACGCCGAGACATCCCACCCAGAGCGACCCGTCGCGATCCTCGACGGCCGTCCGCGCCCACGCGACCGGGAACCCCTGAGCACGACCGATCGTCTCGAATCCCTCACCGGTGAAACGTGACAGACCTTCGCTCGTCGGCACGAGCAGCCGGCCCTGTCGATCGAGGTCGAGCGCGACGGGCGACGAGATGGCGATCGCCACGCGATCGCTCAGGTCCGCGAAGCGAGAGCCGCCCTCGGGCAGCATCCACAGGCCGCGGGTGGAGCGCGCCCAGATCGCACCTCGGCCGTCCCGTTCAATCGCGTGAATGGGCTCGCCGCCGAGGCCCTGCGCCCGTCCCCACTCGCGCCAGCCGTTCCGCGCACTCGACCGCTGCCAGAGTCGAGGGCCGGCGGCGATCCACACGTCGCCGTCGGCGCCAACCCAGAGGCCGTCGGCTTCCGTACCGGGCCAGTCCGACGGAGGCGCGAACGCGAGCGCTGTGCCAGTGAAGGGACCGAGATAGGTGGTCACCCAGAGGCGCCCGCTGGCGTCCGAACCGATCGATCGGATCTCGACCGTTGGGAGGCCGGCCTGGACGACCTCGAAGCGCTCGCCGGCCCGCCTCGCGAGCCCGCGGAACGTTCCCACCCACAGCGTGCCGTCGGCCGATTCGTGGAGCGCGGTGATCTCGGCCGAAGGCAGGCCTGCGGCCTGGCCGAAGTGACGGAAGCGCCCGCCCTCGTAGCGATGGAGGCCGTCTTCGGTGCCTGCCCAGATCAGTCCATCCCGGTCCTGAAGCAGGACGCGCACCGCCAGGTTGTTCAGTCCGTCGGTGGTGTCGTAACTGCGAAACGCGAAGCGGCCTTGCGGCGGGGCCGCCTCCCCGGAGGCCGCCGCGAAGCCATCGACTGGATTCAGCCACGCGCAGCCGGCGATCACGACGCCGGCCATGGCTCGTCGCATGTCCCGGTTGGGCGGCATGGGATTGAGCGACGATTATGCCCGGCCCGTCGGCCATCGTCCAGTTGAGCGTCACGCCAGGCGCGATCCCGGGCCTGACGCCGGCCGGCGAGGAGCACTCGGGTGGGGCCGGCCATCCCTATCTCGGGCCGGCCTTCGAGTTCCTGCCCCGACCGGGACGTAATGCGGAGTTCGTCCGCAACATCCACTGCTTCAATCTCGCCGCGCAGCTGAGCTTCGGCATCCCGGTGGGCGACGTCCCCAGCGTGGTCAATCATCCTCGGGTGATCACGGCGATCGCACGAGATCTGTTCGTGGGCGGCGTCGATCTCGCGGCGCACGAGCGTTACATCAGCTCGCCGCTGACGCCGCCCGATCCAGGTCCCTACCAGCCGTCGGTCTACGAACCGCAGGCAGAGATGGTGGTGGCGCAGGAACGCTCCGGCCGCTCCCCCAGTCGCTCAGTGCACCCGCAGGGCTGGCTCGGCGGCCGTGAACACGGGGACCTCGACCGCGACGGCAGACTGCCTCGAACTCGACACTTCGAAGCGGTAGACGCCAGGGGCGTCGAGGGGCAGGCTGCGAATCGTGGCGAAAATGAAGTGTTCAGTGATGACGAGCTCAATCGCGTCGGCGTCCTCCGGGATGCTCCACAGCCCGTGCGGAGTCCTCACGTCTATTCGCAGGTCGAGATCGCCCGCAGGGTCGGCGTTCTGCACCTTCACAACCAGCGTCATCTCGCGGACCAGTATCGGCAGCGTTGGTACGGTCAGAGTGTCGACGATGCCCTGCAGGCACAGGCGTCCCCCATCGTCCAGCAAGGCGCGATGACACAAGAGTGCCCAGACAATCGTCGGCATTTTCCGCTCCCCTCTTCGTCACGAGCGTCACGACCCAGCTGGCCGGGACCGCGCCGTGAAGAGCCGACGCGAGCGTCACCCGCGAGCAGAATTGCTGCATCGGACGGCATGATAATGTCACGAAATGAGATAGAATCCTGTCGGTAAGGATGCATGGTCGCGACCGAGTGACCTGGGACGAGGTGAGGATGTGAACAGGCGGGCGCTGCATCGACTGACAGGGGCTGCCGCCGCGGTGTCACTGCTTGCGGCGGTTTCGCCCTCTGCCCGGCAAGCGCCCGACGCTCGAGCGGGACAACCGCCGTTGATCGGCAATCCGCTCGGATTGCCGATCAATCCAACGCCGGACGGCGTCTTCCATCCGATCTCCGCCAACGTCAAAGTCTTCGGCGCCATCTACTCCGCGGAGAGCTGTTCTTACGACCCAGTCCGCAACCTGATCGTCGTCCCGAACCGCGGTGTCGGCCAGGGCGTCCAGGTCAACAACGCCTGGGTGTCACTCCTCAATCACGACGGCTCGGTGCACACGGCGCGGTGGATCGGCATTCAGAATCCCGGGCCGCAGCGCGCGGCCAGCACCCCACCGCTCGTCCTGAATGAACCGTTCGGCAGCGACATCGTCAACGGCGTGCTCTATCTGGCCGATCGAGACGGTGGCACCAGTCAGACCGATCCGTCGGTGTCGGTCATCCGGCGATTCGACATGACAACGGGTGCACCCGCCGGCGAGATCAGGGTGGAGAGAGCCACTGGCTTCAACGACATCGCCGTGGCGCATGACGGCACGATCTATGCGACGGTGACGGCCTCGGGCGACGGCGCACAGGTGTGGAAGGTCGGCGCCGACGGCACGGCGTCGATCTTCGCGCAGGGCCCGCCGCTCGTGCAGCCCAACGGTGTGGCGCTCGATGCCCAGGGCAACATCGTCGTCGTCAATATTGGTAATCCCGACGTTCTGACCTTCGCGCCCGATGGGCAGCTTCTGCGGACCGAGGAATCGGCGCAGAGTGGTAGCGATGGGCTCGTCATCATGCCGGATGGCACCAAGTACGTCAGCAGTGTCGTGCTCGGCGGCGTGTCCCGCATTCGCCCGGGTCGAGCGGCCGAGCTGATCGCGCAGAACATTCCCAGCGCGGCGTCGATGTGCTTCGATCCGGTGGCCAATCAGCTCGTCATTCCGATGAACGCCAACAATGCGCTGGCCTTCGTGCCGTTGAAGTGAACCCAGGTCGCTTCTCGCGACTGCCACAGCTGGAGGTTCCCGATGGATCGTGTGTGTGGGCGACGGGCAGAGCGCCTGTGGTTGCTGGAACGCGTGGACGACGAAGAGGCCCACGCCTGGCGCGACGTGTGCCGCTTCACAGGAGCCATTGCCGTCCTGTCGAGCGGTGCTGTTCATGTCCTGTTTCTGCGATCGCCTGATCGGCACGGCGCGACCGCGGCGCGCCTGGATCGCCCAGGCGTTCGCTGGGACCTGGATCGAGACGCCGCGCCCTTTTCTACGCTGGAAGCAGCTATCGCGTGGGCGAACGAGAAGAAACGGGGCTGGCTGAGGCGTGGCTGGCTCGAAGTCGAAACTGATCCCTCGGAGTTGCAGCGTTGCGCCGTACCAGGGGCGCACCGCTAGCGGGGAACGACACCATGTCGCAGCATCAATCGTCGGTCGCGCGGTCGCGGCAGGAGCGTGGGTGGACGCAGGCAGAGCTCGCAGAGCGTTGTGGGGTCTCGCGAGCGGAAATCAGCGGCATCGAGACGGGACGGCTCGTGCCGTCGGTGCTGGTGGCGCTGCGGCTCGCAGAAGTATTCGAGGTGCCCGTCGAGTCTCTGTTTGGCGCGTCAAAGCGGAGCACTGAGCCAATGCCATGGGCATGGCTGCCGGCCGATGGCGAGACGCGGCTGTGGCGGGCGATGCTCAACGGCAAGCTGCGGCTCTTTCCCATCGAAACCACCGCTGCTGGGATCTTTCCGCACGACAGTCTCCTCACTCCGACCGGTTTGGACGTCGTTGACGCGGATGCGCGACCCGAGCGGACGCTCGTCATCGCAGGGTGCGATCCACTTGTCGGGTTACTGTCCCAGACGATGGCGCCGAGGGGGGTCCGTGTGCTGCCTCTGCAACGCTCCAGTCACGAAGCACTAGCCCTCCTCGAGCAAGGGCTGGTGCACGTCGCCGGCGTCCACTTCGCCAACCGCGACGGCCAGTGTGAGAACGATCGCGTCGTCAGGTCGCGGCTCGGACCCGGGTTCTCCCTGATTCACGAGATGGAGTGGCAGTCAGGGATTGCGACTGGTTCGGCCCGCCCCGAACGGAGCACCCGCGCGCTGCTCAACGCCAGAGTGCGCTGGGTCAACCGCGAACAAGGGTCCGCAGCGCGCGAGACGTTGGACGCCCTGCTCGGCCGGCGCCCGAAGCCGGAGGGATACGACCGGGTCGTGCGCGGCCATCGAGCCGTGGCGGCCACCGTGTCGAGCGGGTGGGCCGAAGCCGGAATTTGCGTCCGTGTCACGGCTGCGGAGAACCGACTGGGATTCATTTCCCTGCAGCGCGAAGCCTATGAACTGTGTGTGCCCCAGGAGCTGATGGACGACCCCAGGATCGTGGCGCTCGCCGCGACGCTGCGCTCGCGCGAGTACCGCCGGTTTCTGCTGCATGCGCCGGGGTGTGACGCCTCGAAGGCTGGTGAGGCACGTCGCGTCGCCTGACAGGATCTCTGACCGCGCTCGAGAGGGACTCGATGATCCAGGACGCGTCGGATGTGATTCGCGTCGTGATCGCGATGGTGTACAGCGGCGTGTTCTGGACGGTCGCGTGGTTCACGATTGTCCGCCGACCATCGAGCCGCAGTCATCGCGTCGCGGCAGCGCTCGTCATGGTACTCGCGGTCTATCTCTTCATCTCCATTGTCGTGCCCGCGAGCAGTCAGGCGTCCATGGTGCCTCGATGACGACGAGGGAGGGCGTTCGCTCCGCCGTCCCTCGGACCACTCTGGAACGGAGCGTGGAGATCGAGGGGCACCGTGTCGTGATGGCGGTGACGGTCTTGCCGGCCGACGAGCGCGAGCGAATGGCCGCATCGATCGCGTGGTTCGCAGATGCGGCGATGCATCAGCCTGCGGCTGACGCCTGGCACGTCTTCGTGGACGAGGTGATCGGAACCCATGTCTCGTTCACGGTGGACGAGCTTCGGCTGGTGGATCTCGACGCGGGATGGTGGACCAAGGCTATTCGCGCCGCGACGTTGGCGTTCGTGCAGATCAATGGTCTCGCCGCCGGCCTGGAGCGGTCACTTCAACCGCCGAGGCTCGTCCGCTCATGACGAGCACTCGCTGATGTAACGCGACGCGCGGTCCGGCTTGCGTGCCCTACGCCCAGCGGGATCCGGCGTTGTTACGGCGTGGAGCCAGGGTGACGCCGAGTTCGCCGAGTGTGGCCTCAGTGTCTATTCACCGATGGGTGTCGTGGATCTGGACGACATCCGGCGTTCCTCACTCGGTCTTCTTCTGCAGCGAAGCGAGGATGCGCTCGTCGCGCTCCGCAGCTGCACGGAGGAGCGACGCGAGCGCACCCTGCTCGTGGACGAACCGCGCGAACGCCTTCATGTGCTGGTCGGTCCACTTCAATTCGTCATGTGCACCCATCGGCAGGTCGCGCTGCGCCGACATATGGTCGGCAGCCTCTCGCAGTTGTGCGGCGATGTCGTAGTAGCGCGCCGACAGGGTGCCATAGATGGCATCCTCATTCTTCGATCTCTCGTCATCGAGCACGAGCATCACGCGGTGCAGTTCCAGCGTCTGCGCAAGCTCTGTGAGGTACACGGCGACGCGCCTCGGCACCGCCGCATGCTGGGCGATTCCGGCACCGCACGTGACGATGTCAGCTGGTAATGCTTCGTCCAGGACGTCGAGGATCATCGCCCACCCGCGTTCGGTGTCGTCCACCCACTCATCGGCCGTCTGGGTGGAGAGCGTGAGCGCACAACCGTGAGCGAGCGGCAGGATCTCGATGGTCACACGATCCTCGTCGGAGGAGTACTTCGCCACGCGCAGGGTGAAAACGATTCGCCGCGGTCGCTCGAGTTCGAGGTAGGTTCCCTCGTGCAGCACGTCCTCACCGTGTCGGCGATCGACGATCGTGTACCGGCCGCCGACGCGTGCATCGATGTCGCAGCGTACGATCTCACCGGTCGCGGTTGCGTAGAGAAATCTGCGAACCGTCTCGGGATCGAGCCACGCATCGTAGACGCGGTCCGCCGAGGCGGCGAAACGATGCGTCACGGTCACGCCGGCCATGTCCGCTCCTCGTGCAGGATGGCGTCGAGTGTCTCGAGGCGTTGCGCCCACTGCGCACGCTGGGACTCCATCCACCGCGCCGCGCGGTCGAGCGGTCTCGGGTCCAGCGACAGGTAGTGATCGCGCCCGCAGACGCGCCGACGCACGAGCTTCGCGCGTTCGAGCATCTTGATGTGCTTCGACACGGCGTTCAACGACATCGGCAGCGGCGCTGCCAGCTCCGTCACGCGCACTTCCCCTTTGGACAGCCGGGCGAGAATTATCCTCCGCGTGGGATCCGCGAGGGCCAGAAAGGTGCGGTCGGGCCCTGAACGTTCAACCATATAGTTGAATATAGCACACGGGCAAGCTCGGCCGCTTGTCGCTCCGGTGTCACCGCGAGTGGCCCGTCGGGACGGAGTTCGCGCTACGCGCATTGACCCTGCCTCGCGCCGTGTCGAGCGGCGCGACAGCGTCCGCGAAGAGCTGACCTCGGCGACGAGGTCATGCTGACGCCAGCAGAGCATGTCCGCCAGGCGCAGGCCATCGCGGACATCCGGATCGCGCGACACGCGTGCGGACCCGGTGCCCGGACGACGAGGAGTTCGACGTCGTCCACGATGCGTCGGTGCTGTCGGTCCTCGCGGAGGATCTGCCTGGCGTCGTGGAACTTGTCCGCTACACGGGCCTGGCATGCACGGCGGGAGAACCCATTGCTGCCGGCCAACGCCCGGCACTGTCCATCGGGGCGGAGCTCGTGATGCTGCTCCGCCAGCTGGAACTGGAGGGCTGGCCTGCCGCGTGGAGTCCGGGGAAGACGTTCCCCGTGACGAACGGCCGTGTCGAGACGCAGGGCTTCAACGGTTTCCCCACGAGGTGAAGCTCGACAGCTTCAACGCTGCGCTCGTCGTGCTAGACTTCGCCTCAGGCTGCGGGCCGGGACACCGGCGTCCGCCCGTGCGCATCCAATGGTTGTGAACGTCCGACTCCCAGGCTGCTGTTGTTGCGGCGGCTCCCTTACCAGGGGGCCGGGAGGAGGCGCGCCATGATTCTCTCACCGTCATGACAGCAATGCGTGTCGATCTCTCCGGCCCTCCTGCTCGAAGGAGGGCCGTTTCGTTTCAGGCCGATGTGACACCGCTTTCGTCCCTGGAGTCCCCATGAGCCTTGCCGTCGTCGCCAACCTGGTCGTCTTCGCCGTGGTGCTGGCGTGGCTGGTCCGCCGGGCCCGGCGCGGCGCCACACTGTCGAGCAACGTCCTGAGTGCGCTGCTGCTTGGCGTGGGCCTGGGCGCCATCGGACAGGTCATCTACGGCCTCGGAAGCCCGGCGCTCACCGACACCATGCCGTGGATCTACATCGTCGGCGGCGGCTACGTGCGGCTGCTGCAGATGATCATCATGCCGCTCGTCCTGGTGTCGATTCTGGCCGCGGTCACCAGACTTGGCGACGCGCGCAAGCTCGGCGCGATCAGCGCCGGCGTGCTGGGACTGCTGATGGTGACGACGGCGGCGTCGGCGATGATCGGCATCGGCGTCGCGCAGCTCTTCGGGCTGACGGCCGATGGCATCGTGCAGGGCGCCCGGGAGCTGGAGCGCGGGGCCGTCATGGAAGCGCGCCTGACCGAGGTGTCGGCGCTCAACCTTCCGGCACTGCTGCTCTCGTTCATTCCCACGAACATCTTCGCGGATCTCGCGGGCACGCGCTCGACGTCGGTCATCGGCGTCGTCATCTTCGCGGCCATGCTCGGGATGGCCACGCTGGCCCTGCGGCGCGAGATGCCCGAGGTGGGTGAGCGCGTGCTGGCAGGCATCGAGACGCTGCAGCATCTGGTCATGCGGCTCGTCCGGATGGTCATCCGCCTCACGCCCTACGGCGTGCTGGCGCTGATGACGCGCGTCGTGGCCACGTCGAACGTGAGCGACGTGATCAACCTCGGGAGCTTCGTCGTGGCGTCGTATGTCGGCCTGGCGGCGATTCTGCTGATGCACGCGCTGATCCTGACCGTCACCGGCCTCAGCCCCGTGCGCTTCTACCAGAAGATTTGGCCCGTGCTCACTTTCGCGTTCACGTCGCGGTCGAGCGCCGCCGCGATTCCGCTCAGCATCGAGACGCAGGTCAGCAGGCTTGGCGTCTCGCCGGCGATCGCGAACTTCGCGGCCAGCTTCGGCGCCACGATCGGTCAGAACGGATGTGCGGGTCTCTATCCGGCGATGCTCGCCGTGATGATCGCACCGAGCGCGGGCGTCGATCCGACCTCGCCAGCGTTCCTCGTCTCGCTGGTGGTCGTGGCCACGCTGGGTTCGTTCGGCATCGCGGGTGTGGGCGGCGGGGCGACCTTCGCCGCGCTGATCGTGCTGTCGACGCTGAACCTGCCCGTCGCCCTGGCGGGACTGCTGATCTCGGTCGAGCCGCTCATCGACATGGGCCGGACGGCGATCAACGTGAGCGGATCGATGACCGCTGGCGCCGCGACGAGCCGGCTGATGGGACAGACCGACATGGCGGTCTTCGGGGCGGCGGATCCAGCGGGCCTCGTGCGGGCGCCGGCGGCAGTGGACGGGGTCGAGGGCCCGACGGTCCCGGTGTCATAGTCCCCGCGTGGACACGATCAGCCGCCATTGACTCGTTCGCCGAACTCCCTGGCGAAGGCGCGGACATCGGCCCAGTCCGTGTACTCGTAGTCCCGGCTCGTATCGGTGCCCCCGCCGGCCTTCAGCACGATCCGCCTCATCACCCATCGCTTGATCCAGTTGTAGCGCGTGTAGAGCACGGCGCCGGCGACGATCCGCGTCGCGGAGGGCGTGAACCCGGTCTCGGTGAGGAAACGCTCGATGTGCGCGTCCAGCTCCTCGCGCACGGCCGGCTCGGACTGGAGGACAGCCAGGCACACCGGGACGAAGGCCGTCGGCTTGTCCCGGAGGGCCGGCGTGTGCAGGCGCAGCCACCGGTGCACTGTTCGCTGAAACCCGCTCGCGTGCACGGAAGCGGCCACGACGATGCCCGCGTAGTCGTCCGGGCGAGGCGCGTCACGCCCGGCTTCGACGACGTCCACGGCGTGACCGATCTCGCCGAGCGCGTCCCCTATGAACCGCGAGATACGTGCCGTGTGACCGTCCGTCGTTCCATAGAGCACCAGGACCCGGCCCATCGCACCCCCTCCCGATTATGCGGCCTCCTCGTCCGCATCGAGCGCCCCACGGAGATACGTGATCGATCCAGCGAGCCAGACCACAGTGCCAGCGCCGAGCACGGCCAGCGCGGCGCGGGCGAACGGCACGTCGTCGTCCAACAGGATGCCCTCCATGGTCGTGCTCGTGCCCGCGGCGAAGCTGGCCACGCAGTAGCCCACCACACCGGCGATGGCGATCACGAAGCCGGCGAGAATCATCCGTTCGCCGGCACGCTGCCGCCGCTCGGCGCCGGTCGTCGAAACTCGCGCCGCCTCCCCCGGCGGACCACCCGCCCGGCGAGCGTGCGGGACGGCGCCGTCGGCGTACTGAATGCCGAGTGGCGACGATTGATCAGCGTTCATCAGTGACCTCCTGACGTCGGGGGATTGGCGATGGAACGGTCGAGCCCCTCCAACGGCGGCAGTCCGTGCGCGCCCGCGGGCCAGAAGGCCCTCACACCGAGCAGGAGCAGGTGGAGGGCGCGCGTGACCAGGCCCGAGAAGGTGAACATCCACGCGATGATAGCAACGACGACGAAGCCGCGCGAAATCCAGACGAGGAAGGGCAGGTTGAAGATCTCCACCAGCTGGTACGTGCACACGCTGTACATCCCGAGCGGGAAGACCAGGCCCCAGTAGAGCGGATCGTACCGGAAGGCCACGCGCCGGGCCGCATGGCGCCAGATCCCCAGGATCAGGAGCATCGGGATCCACCAGGTCGCCGTGGCCCAGTAGAGGATGGTGCCGCCCTTCACGAACGGACGAATCGAATCCATGAGGGGCGAGTCGGACGAGGCGGCGACGAGCGCGGTGCCCGCCAGCGTCGAGATGGCGACCGCGCCCATGTTGATCCAGTACGGCGGCAGCAGGTCTTCGGGCGAGAACCGGAAGAACGTGTAGCGGTAGAAGATGAGCGAGATCATCCAGGTATAGAGCATCCCGCCGCAGAGCCAGAACGAGGCGAGGATGAACCATGCCGCCTCGCGGCTCGCCAGCCGATCCGGCAGGACACTGCTTCCCAGCACGCACAGCGACTGCGTGGCCACCACGGCCATCAACCACCCGCCGTTGATGCCGTCGGCCAGGGACGGCTTGTCCTCACGGATGCTGAGCGCCACGAACACCGCGTAGGTGCACAGCACCCAGAGCAGCAATCCCAGCAGCCACAGGCCGAACGCCAGCGTGTGGGCCTGCCGAAGCAACACGAGCTGGCATCCGAGCACGCAGGTGGCCGCGACCGACGTGAAGAAACCGGGACCGCGCTGGTGGCTGGCCCAGTCGGCGAGAAACGCCCGCGCAAACCGCACGATCCGCGCGACGGTCGCGACCCACACGCCGCCGTAGGCGACGAGGTTCAGCCAGAACAGAAACGTGGACAGTTCCTCGAGGCCGAGCAGATGGCATGCGATGGAGACGATGCCGGTCGCCATCGACATCGCGAAGTACGCCGGGTGCATCGACGCGAGGCTCTCGTCGATGTAGCGCCGGGCGCGCCCCACCGTGACCCGCGACGCCGTCCGGCTGATCGCCATTCCGGGAATCGTCGCCTGTCGAGGGGATCGCCGCAATCGGCGGCTGTCCGACGGCTGCGTAGGATGAGGTCGCGCCTGCTGTCCGCCTCCGTCCTACACGCTTACCTCACCAGACCGTGGCGAACCGCGTACTGGATGATTTCGGCATTCGAGGCCAGCGACGTCTTCTCCAGGATGCGCGTCCGGTAGGTGCTGACCGTCTTGACGCTCAGCCGCAGGCGATCGGCAATCTCCGACACCGGGCGGGCCTGGGCCAGGAGCAGGAAGACCTCGAGCTCGCGGCTCGACAGCGCCTCGTGCGGCTTGTCACCGTGGTCGCCGGCCAGGTGATCCGCCAGCTGCCCGGCGAGAGCTTGTCCGAGATAGCGCCGCCCGGCACACACGGTTCGAATGGCCGTGAACAGTTCCTCGGCCGCCTGCTCCTTCGTGAGGTAGGCCGACGCTCCGTCGGCGAGAGCCCGGAGGACGAACTGCCGCTCGCCGTACATCGAGAGCACGATGACCGGGAGTCTCGGGCACAGGGCCTTCAGCCGTGGCAGCGTCTCCAGCCCGTTCTCGGCGCCCAGCGCAACGTCGAGAATCACGACGTCCCAGGGCGCCGTCCGCGCCTGCTCGAGCAGTTCCTGTCCGGTCGTCGCTTCCCCGAAGACGACGTCCGGGAACTCCAGCTCCAGCGTGTGCCTCAGGCCTGAGCGGACGATGGCATGGTCATCGGCAATGAGGATCCTCATGGCTCCGGCTCGCTGCTGCCTGCCGCCATCGTGCGGGGCGGCTCCCGTGGCACCTCGACGGCGATGGTCGTGCCGCGCCCGGGTCCCCCGCCGGTGCGGAACGTGCCGCCCACCAGGCGCACGCGCTCCCGCATGCCCAGGATGCCGAGTGAAAGAGGCCCTTCGGCGACCGACGGGTCGAGGCCGATGCCGTTGTCGTGAATCGTGAGGGACAAGGTCGCCTCGTCGCCGACGAGGTCGATGGCGACCTCGGTCGCCAGGGCGTGGCGGATCACGTTGGTCAGGGCCTCCTGCACGATGCGGAACAGCGTGATCGACACCTGCGGGTGAACCGGCTCGTCGAGGGCGTGCACGCTCAGCAGGATCGCCAGACCCGACTTGGATTCGCGGTCCCGTATCAGCCAGTCCAGGGCGGCGGCCAGCCCCAGCCGATCCAGAACCGGCGGACGCAGTTCCGCCGAGAGGCGTCGCACCGCGTCGATGGCACGATCGATCTGCTCGCTCATGCCCGCCATCACGGGGTCCGCCGCCCCCGGCCCGGCGCCGCGTGCGAGGGTCCTCCCCACTGTCGCGAGCTCGAGCTTCAGCCCGGTCAGGACCTGACCCAGCTCGTCGTGGAGCTCGCGCGCAATCCGGCCCGCCTCTTCCTCGCGAGCCTCCTGCAACCGATGAGAGAGCGCGCGCAGCCGCTCCTGGGCGTCGCGCGCCTCGCGCTCGCGGGCGCCGAGTGCCTCGGCCATGGCGCTGAAGGACTCGGCCAGCTCCCGCAGTTCGCCGTGGCTGCCGGGTAGCGGCGCACGCACGGACAAATCCCCGGCACCGAACCGGCGCACTGCTCGCGTCAGCGTCCGCAGGGCACGGAGGACCGAGAGCTCGGCGGCGACGACTGCCGAGGCGATCGCGAACATCGTCACGAGAGCGAGAACGAAGAGCGTGCGATAGAAGGCCCGGTTCGCGGCCCCGCGAACACTCTCGTAGGGCAGGCCGGCAACGACGAAGACGCCCGGCGTGCCTTCCATGGGTGTGGCGACGAAATACTGCCACGCGGGCGATGAGCCAGTTTCGAGGACCGCCCCGCGAGGTCGATCGAGCGCCGCTGCCAATGGCGGGTCGCGCGAGCCGTCCGCGAGGGTGTCCCCGGCCGCGCCAGAGCGCGCCAGGACATCGCCGGTCCTGTCCGTGATGAACAGGGAATAGTCGGCGGGCAGGTCCGCCTGCTCGGCCAGCTGGTCCAGCCATCCCAGTTCGAGCGCGACGAACGCGACCCCGCACGCCGCGCCGTCCGCGCCCCGGACGGCCTCTGCCAGGTGCAGGACCGGGCGGCCGATGAAGCCGACGGCGTAGGTGCCGACTTCGACCTCGCGCGAATCGATCGCCCGGGCGAACGCGGTGTTCGCTTCGAGGCTCGCGAGCGACGAGATGGGTGCGGCGCTGCAGCTGATCTCGCCGCCCGTCGCCGCGATGCCGATGTTGGCGAACTGCGGAAAGCCACTCAGCAGGGCGGGCAGGTAGCCGGGACACGCCGGCGCCTTCGCATGTTCGGTCTCGTCGCATCGCAGGACGCCGGCCAGGCGCCGCAGCAGGTTCCGCCCGCCGTTGAGCTGATTGGCATGTTCACGGGACGCCAGGCTCCCCAGATGACGCGCCTCGGTCTCCATCAACTCCAGCGCCGAGGCCCGCTCCCGGGCGGCCGCAAAGACGATGAACAGCAGCGACGGTACCGCGGCGAAGCTGACCAGCAGGATCAGTCGCCCGCGAAGCGTGAGGAACGTCCTGGCCAGCCGGCTCGCGGATGCGTGCCTGGTCCCTGTTCGTCCGCGAGGGTCCTTGTCCATCGGTCGAAGGGTTCCGATCGTCGCGCCGGTGTGCGCCGGCTCATGTCACACCAGGTCGAGCGACGGCGGTTATGACAGGCGTCATGCCCGGTTCACGGCATGAGAATCATCGTGCGCGCCCCGGGATATGACGGCCGTCATATCGTCGCCAGCCGTACTGTGCGACAAGGTGCGGTGAGTTCGCCGCGGATGACCGAGGCGATCGGCGTTTTCCGGGAGGCCTGGTGTGAAGTGGCGATCCGGCATTTCGACTGTCGCGCTCGTAACGCTAGGGCTCTGGGCTCCAGGCAGCGTCCAGGCGCAGGACGCGGCCGCCTACTTCAAGCAGAACTGCGTGAGCTGCCACACGATTGGCGGCGGCCGACTGACGGGCCCCGATCTCAAGGACGTCACGGCCCGGCGCGATCACGCGTGGCTGCTCCGCTACATGCCTGATCCCAAGGCCATGATCGACGCGGGCGATCCGACCGCCGTGCAGCTCTTCCAGGAAGCGCGCGGCGTGTTGATGCCGGCGCTGCCGGGCATGACACCGGACATGGTCGACGCCATCATCTCGCTCATCGAGGCCGAGTCGAAGCTCGAGAAGTCGCAGTTCGTGGGACTGCAGATCAGCGACCGGCCGTTCACACTCCGCGACATCGAGCGCGGGCGGGCGCTCATGCGGGGCGAGGTCGCGCAGGCGACCGGCGGACCGCCGTGCCTGTCGTGCCACACGGTGCGCGGCGTGGGCGCGCTTGGCGGCGGCCGGCTCGGCCCCGACCTGACCAAGGCGTACGAACGGCTGCAGGGCCGAAAGGGGCTGTCGACGTGGCTGTCGGCGCCCGCAACCTCGACGATGCAGTCGGTGTTCCGCGACTCGCCACTCGACGTCGAGGAAATCCTGCCCATCGTGGCGTACCTCGAGGAGGCCGCGCAGCAGGGTGGAGAAGACACCGGGTTCGGCCGCGTCACCTTCCTGCTGCTCGGACTCGGGGGCGCCGTCATGCTGCTCGCCGGGATGGACGGCGCCTGGCGCAAGCGGTTCCGCGGCGTGCGAGGCCCGCTCGTGGACGACGCCGGCTTTGGACGCGCTCACGCCCGCGGAGGCGACCGATGAAAAACGGGACGATTACCTGGATCAAGGACGAGACCAAGGCGGGCCTTCGCCAGTGGGAGGAGTTCTACCGCAACCGCTGGCAGCACGACCGCATCATCCGGAGCACGCACGGCGTGAACTGCACCGGGGGCTGCAGCTGGCAGATCTACGTCAAGAACGGCATCGTCACGTGGGAGATGCAGGCGCTCGACTACCCGCTGCTCGAGTCGGGGCTCCCGCCCTATGAGCCGCGCGGGTGCCAGCGCGGCATCTCGTATTCCTGGTATCTCTACAGCCCGCTGCGGGTGAAGTACCCCTACGCGCGCGGGCCCCTGCTCGACCTCTGGGAGCAGGCACGAGCGGCCCACGCCGATCCCGTAGAGGCGTGGCGGTCGCTCGTCGAGAATCCCGAGGCACGCAGCCGCTGGCAGCGCGCACGTGGCAAGGGCGGTTTCCGGCGCGCCGGCTGGAACACGGTACTCGAGATCATCAGCGCCTCGCTGCTCCACACCGCCAAGACGCACGGCCCCGACCGCGTCGCCGGGTTCTCGCCGATTCCCGCGATGTCGATGATCAGCTACGCCGCCGGGTCGCGGTTCCTGCAGCTGATGGGCGGGCTGTCGCTCTCGTTCTACGACTGGTACTGCGACTTGCCGGTGGCCTCACCCGAGACCTGGGGCGAGCAGACCGACGTCCACGAGTCGGCCGACTGGTACAACGCCAAGATGCTGGCCGTGATGGGGTCGAACCTCAACATGACCCGCACGCCCGACTGCCACTTCGCCGCCGAGTCGCGCCACAACGGAACGAAGATGTGGGTCTTCGCTCCGGACTTCAACCAGGTGGCGAAGTACGCCGACGAGTGGGTACCGCTCAACGCCGGCCAGGACGGGGCGTGGTGGATGGCGGTGAACCACGTGCTGCTCAAGGAGTTCCACCACGACCGCCAGGTGCCCTACTTCATCGACTACTGCAAGCGCTACACCGACGCGCCCCTGCTCGTGGAGCTCGAGCCCAGGGCCGACGGCCAGTACCGCCCCGGTCAGCTGCTGCGCGCCAACCGGCTCGCCCCCTACGCCGGGGTCGAGAACGGCGAATGGCAGTTCCTGATGTGGGACGAGGCCGCGGGCCGTCCGAAGATGCCGAAGGGCAGCGTCGGATTCCGCTGGGCGAAGCAGGACAGGGGCAAGTGGAATCTGCTGCTCGAGGACGGCGCCGACGGCAGCGCCATCGCGCCGGCGCTGACCCTGCTCAACGACTCGGACGTCGTCGTGCAGGCCCAGTTCGACGACTTCGGCCAGGGACAGACGATCGTTCGGGGGGTGCCGGCCAGGCGTCTCGCGCTCGCCGACGGGTCCTCCGTGCTCGTCGCCACCATCTACGACATCCTCATGGCGCAGTACGGCGTGCCGCGCGACCTGCCCGGCGCCTACCCGGCCAGCTACGACGACGACCTGCCCTACACGCCGGCGTGGGCCGAGAAATACACGGGCATGGGACGCGAGACGCTGCTGCGTTTCGCGCGCGAGTGGGGGTCGACGGCCGAGCACACCAACGGCAAGAACATCATCATCATCGGGGCGGGCATCAACCACTGGTACCACGGCAACCTGATGTACCGCGCGGGCATCAACGCGCTGATGTTCTGCGGGTGCGTGGGCGTGAGCGGCGGCGGCCTGGCGCACTACGTCGGACAGGAGAAGCTGGCGCCGGGCGAGTCGTGGTCGTCGATCGCCATGGGCAAGGACTGGATCCCGGCCTCGCGCCTGCAGAACGCGCCGAGCTGGCACTACGTGAACACCGACCAGTGGCGCTACGAGAAGAGTTTCACCGACTACCACACGGTGCCGCCGGACCAGCCGCCTGGCTCGCTGGCGCAAGGCCACACGATGGACGTGCAGGTCAAGGCCGTCCGCAACGGCTGGATGCCGTTCTATCCGCAGTTCAATCGCAACCCGATCGACCTGGTGAAGGAGGCGCAGGCCGCAGGCGCCGCCACGGAGCCGGAGGTCGTGCAGTACGTCGTCGACCAGCTGAAGGCACGGACGCTGCGCTTCGCGGTGGAGGATCCGGATGGCCCCGAGAACTGGCCGCGCGTCTGGTTCATCTGGCGCGGCAACGCCCTGATGTCGAGCGCGAAGGGGCATGAGTACTTCCTGCACCACTATCTTGGCACGCACACGAACAAGGTGGCGCAGGAGCTGGCGGCCGATTCGGTGAAGGAGGTCGTGTGGCACGAGACCGCCCCGCAGGGGAAGATGGATCTCGTCGTCGACATCAACTTCCGGATGGACACGTCGGCGCTCTATTCGGACATCGTCCTCCCGACGGCGACCTTCTACGAGAAGGCCGACATCAACTCGACGGACCTGCACAGCTTCATCCATCCGCTCTCCCCCGCCGTGCCGCCCTGCTGGGAGTCGAAGAGCGACTGGCAGATCTTCAGGTCGATCGCGAAGAGGTTCTCCGAGCTGGCGCCCCGGCACTTCCCGACCCCGGTCCAGGACCTCGTCGCGACGCCGCTGGCCCACGACACCGACGCGGAGATCGCCCAGCCGGCGATGAAGGATTGGCTGACCGGCGAGATCGAGGCGGTTCCGGGCCGCACGATGCCGGCGCTCAAAGTGGTGACGCGGGACTACGCGAACCTGCACAACCAGTTCTGCTCGTTCGGGCGCCTGGCGCGGGAGAAGGGGCTGAGCGCGCACGGCACGCACTACGCGGTGGACGACGTCTACGACGAGGCCGTCGCACATGGCCCCACGACGATGTGGGACGGCGTGCGCTACCCGTCGCTCGCCGCCGATGAAGAGGTGTGCAACGCCATCCTCAAGTTCGCGTCGGTGACCAACGGCGAGCTCTCGTACCGGTCGTACAAGAACATGGAGGAGAGGGTGGGCCTGCCGCTGGCGCACCTCGTCGAGAAGGACCGGGGGTTCCGCACGAGCTACAAGGACATCCAGTCCCAGCCGCGCCGCTTCGTCAACAGCCCGATGTGGTCGGGACTCATCGCCGACGGCCGTGCCTACTCGCCGTTCACCTACAACGTGGAAGCGCTCGTGCCCTGGCGCACGCTGACCGGTCGCCAGCACTTCTATCTCGATCACCCGGGCTACCTGCAGTTCGGCGAGCACGTGCCGACCTACAAGCCGAAGCCGCTGCCGACGCAGTACGCCGACATCCGATTCCAGAAGGACGTCGGCCAGTCGAAGATGCTCAACTATCTGACGCCGCACGGCAAGTGGCACATCCACTCGACCTACGGCGACAACCAGCGGATGACGACGCTGTCGCGGGGCGTCGAGCCGTTCTGGATGAACGACCACGACGCGGCCGAGATCGGCGTCAAGGACAACGACTGGGTGGAGGTGTACAACGACCACGGCGTCGTCGTGACGCGGGCCGTCGTGAGCGCCCGTATCCCTCCGGGCGTGTGCATCCAGTATCACTCGCCGGAACGCACGTTCTCGGTGCCGAAGTCGCCGCTGCGCGGCTACCGGCGGGCAGGCGGCCACAACAGCCTGACCCGCACGCGGCTGAAGCCCAACCTGCTCGTGGGCGGATACGGCCAGTTCACGTTCCACTTCAACTACTGGGGCCCGATCGGGTGCAACCGCGACACGCACATCCTCGTGCGGAAGCTGCCGGACCTGCAGTGGTGACCCGCGTGTCGCACGCGTAGACGGGGCGAAAGGAGCACGCCGTGGAGGTTCGTTCGCAGATCGCGATGGTGTTTCACCTCGACAAGTGCATCGGCTGCCATACGTGCAGCATCGCGTGCAAGAACATCTGGACCGATCGTAAAGGCACCGAGTACATGTGGTGGAACAACGTCGAGACCAAGCCCGGGACGGGCTTTCCGACCGAGTGGGAGAACCAGGACAAGTACAACGGCGGCTGGGTCCGCACCGAGAGCGGCGAGCTGCGCCTGAAGTCGACCGACAAGGCCCGTGTGGTGACCAACATCTTCCACCACCCGCACCAGCCGAGCATGGACGACTACTACGAGCCCTGGACTTACGACTATCAGCACCTGTTCAACGCACCGGAGGGACAGGATCAGCCGACAGCCATTCCCGTCTCGCTCGTGACCGGCAAGTACCTGGACATCAAGGCGGGCCCCAACTGGGACGACGATCTGAGCGGCTCTCCTGTCTACGCCGAGAACGACCCCAACCTCGCGGGGCTGTCGGACATGCAGAAGGACCAGCTCTCGGCCATCGAGCGGCTGGTGTTCTTCTACTTCCCGCGCATCTGCAACCACTGCCTGAACCCGGCCTGCGTCGCCGCGTGCCCCTCGGGGGCGCTCTACAAGCGCGGTGAGGACGGCATCGTCCTCCTCGACCAGACGCGGTGCCGGGGCTGGCGCTCGTGCATCGCCGCGTGCCCGTACAAGAAGGTCTACTACAACTGGTCCACCGGCAAGTCGGAGAAGTGCATCCTCTGCTTCCCGAGGCTCGAGACCGGGCAGGCGCCTGCGTGCTTCCACTCGTGCGTGGGGCGCATCCGCTATCTCGGCGTGCTCCTCTACGACGCCTCGCGGCTCGAGGAGGCCGCCAGGAGCGACCTCGAGGATCTCGTCGAGGCCCAGCGGTCGATCATCCTGGATCCGAACGATCCGGCAGTCGTCGACGCGGCGCTCGCGTCCGGCGTCCACGAGTCGGTGATCGCCTCCGCCCAGAAGTCTCCGGTCTACAAGTTCGTGAAGATCTGGAAGATGGCGCTCCCGCCGCACGTCGAGTACCGCACGATGCCGATGCTCTTCTACGTGCCGCCGATGGCGCCCGTCATGGCCCAGCGCTCGGGTGGCCGGGATGGGGTCGTCGACGGAGTCTCCGGCGATCTCTTCCACGACATCGAGGAGGCGCGCGTGCCGATGAAGTTCCTGGCCAACCTGTTTGGCGCGGGACACGAGGCGCCCGTGCGGTACGCGCTGCGCAAGCAGAAGGCCGTGCGCTGGTACCGGCGCATGCTCACCGTGGGCGACGTGGATGCGGCGACGGCGGAGCGGATGCTGCGCGAGGCCGACTGCACGCCCGAGGAGGCCGACGCCATCTACCAGCTCACCTCGCTCTGCACGTTCGACGACCGCTTCGTCATCCCGCCGATGCATCGTGAGGAAGCCATCGAGATGCTCGAAGATCCGATGGAGCACAAACAGGGCGCCGGCTTCGGGTTCATCGGCCGGCCGAAACGGGGGCAGTGATGACAGACGCCCCTCCCCCGGTGCTGGCCGTGCTGGCCGACGCGCTCAGCTATCCGGACCAGTCGACGCAGGCCCTGGCGGCCTGCTGTGCCGAGGTCGTGGCGTCGGTCCCTCCGGAGGGCACGGACGACCTTCGAGCCTACCTGGCCGGCATCGAGGGTGCGCCGCTCGCGGTCACACAGGAGCAGTTCATCGCCGCCTTCGACTTCGACCCGAAGTGCACGCTCGACATCGGCTGGCACCTGTACGGGGAAAACTACGACCGCGGCGATTTCCTCGTGCGGCTGCGCGGCCTGCTGGCCGCGCACGGCCTGGACGAGGGCCACGAGCTGCCGGATCACCTGCCGCAGGTCCTGCGGTTGCTCGACCGACTGCCCCCCGATGAGGCGACGAGACTCGCCGCCGAATCGGTCCTTCCGGCAGTGGAGACAATCCTCGAAGGACTGGCGTCGCGCGAGGGCCCCTACCTTCCTCTCATGCGGAGCGTGCGGACCACCGTGTCGGCGATCGCCTGCCGCCCTGTCGAAGGGGCCCACCATGACTAGTGCCGTCGATCTCCTGCTCTTCGCCGTTCTGCCCTACGTCGTCGTGGTCGTCTTCGTCCTGGCCACCGTCGGGCGCTACAGGAACCGGCCGTTCTCCTACTCGAGCTACTCATCGCAGTTCCTCGAGAACCGGTTCCACTTCTGGGCCGTCGTGCCGTTCCACTACGGCATCCTCACGGTGTTCGCGGGCCACCTGCTCGCGTTCCTGGTGCCTCGCAGCATCCTGGCCTGGAATGCGCAGCCGTTGCGGCTCTACATCCTCGAGGCCTCGGCTCTTGCGGCAGGCCTGCTGGCACTCGTCGGCCTGGTGGGCATCATCGTCCGCCGGTATACCGACCCGAAGGTCAAGGTCGTGACGAGCCGTATGGACTGGACGGTGTACGGCCTCCTGCTCCTGCAGGTGACCACGGGGGTACTCGTGGCGATCTTCCACCCGTGGGGAGCGTCCTGGTTTGCCTCCGTCGCATCGCCTTACCTCTGGTCGCTCGTGACCTTCGGCCCCGATCTGCAGTTCATTGCCGGCATGCCCTGGCTGGTCAAGCTGCACATCGGCGGCGCCTTTGCGCTCTTCGCGGTATTTCCGTTCAGCCGCCTCGTCCACATCCTGGTGGTTCCAAATCCTTACCTCTGGCGGCGGCCTCAGGTCGTGCGGTGGTATCGGCCGCGACCTGCCCGGCGCGTCGTGTGACCGGGCAGGGACGGACTGGCCATGGCGATAGCCCTGACGCGCGAGGCAGCGGTCGAGAGATGGGCACCCGAGGATCCCGCCTTCTGGGAGGTCCGCGGCAAGCGGGTGGCCAGCCGCAACCTGTGGCTGTCGATGCCGGCCCTGTTCTGCGCCTTCGCCGTCTGGATGATCTGGTCGGTCATTACCGTGCAGATGCAGGCGCTCGCGTTTCCGTTCAGGCCGGACCAGCTCTACACGCTCACCGCGATTGCCGGCCTGAGCGGCGCGACGCTGCGCATCCCCCACTCCTTCCTGATCGCGCTGGCCAACGGCCGCAACAGCGTGGCGGTGACGACGGCGCTGCTGCTGGTCCCGTGCCTGGGCGCCGGTGTGGCACTTCGCGATCACGCGACGCCATACTGGGTGTTCGCGACGCTCGCGGCGCTGTCGGGGATCGGCGGAGGCGCCTTCGCCTCGTCGATGTCGAACATCTCGTTCTTCTTTCCGAAGCGGATCCTCGGGACGGCCCTCGGGCTGAACGCCGGCATCGGCAACCTGGGCGTCAGCGCCATGCAGATGCTGCTGCCCGTCGCCATGGCCCTGCCGCTCTTCGGCGTATTTGGCGGCGAGGCACTGTCGCGGCCCGAGGTGGCCGGCCAGCCGGGACTCGGTCCCCTTTTCATCCAGAACGGCGGGCTCGTCTGGGTGCCGATCCTGCTGGCAGTCGCGATCGCCTCGTGGGTGGGCATGGACAACCTGCCGCTGCACGACACTGGCCGGACGGTCCACGCCGTCGGCACGGTGCTGTGGCTCAACGTGCTCGGCCTGGCGGGTGCGGCCGTGGGCCTGGGCCTGCTGCTCGGGCTCGGCTGGTCGATGTGGCTCGTCCTGCCCGTCACGGTGATGATGACCCTGGCGTTCCTGCGGCTGCTGACGCCCGGGGCTGCGCGCGCGCCGCTGCAGAAGCAGTTCGCCATCTTCTCCGAGACGCACTGCTGGACCATGACGTGGCTCTACGTCATGACCTTCGGATCCTTCATCGGGTTCTCGGCCGCGTTCCCCAAGCTGATCCAGGACGTCTTCGGCACCCTGCCCGGCGGGGCGCTCAACCCGAACGCGCCCAACCCTCTGACCTATGCGTGGCTGGGGCCCCTCGTAGGCTCGCTCGTGCGGCCCATCGGGGGCTGGCTCGCCGACAAGATGGGGGGCGCACGCGTGACGCACTGGGACACCGTCCTGCTGATCGTGTCGGCCCTGGCTGCCGCAGCGCTGATCAAGTCCGCGAGCGCGGCCGCGGCACCCGAGCAGTACTTCCTGCCATTCCTGCTGGTCTTCCTGGTGCTGTTCGTGGCGACGGGCATCGGCAACGGCTCGACGTTCCGGATGATCCCGGTGATCTTCGAGCCGGCCAAGGCGGGGCCGGTGCTCGGCTGGTCGTCGGCGGTCGCCGCCTATGGCGCGTTCATCATCCCGAAAGTGTTCGGGGATCAGATCCAGGCGGGGCGGCCGGAGTACGCGTTGTACGGGTTCGTCGCCTTCTACGTGTCGTGTCTCGCGGTGAACTGGTGGTTCTTCGCCAGAAAGGGTGCGCCGCTCCCGTGTTGAGGGAACGCGACGTCCAGGGGATCCAATGAACGGCCGCATCGTCACCATCGTGCTGCTGGTTGCCACCGTGCTTGCGTCGGCCCTCGTGGCGACGCGAATAGGCGCGGTCAGGATTCCCGGCAACCATCAGGGCTACGAGCCCGGACAGCCCATCCAGTTCTCGCACCGACTGCACGCCGGTGAACTGGGAGTGCAGTGCCTCTACTGCCATGCGGGCGCAGAACGGAGCCGCCACGCGGGCATCCCGGCAGTGAGTACCTGCATGAACTGCCACCGGACGGTCACGGCGCCTTTCGGGGCGGTGCGCGCCGAGGACGAACTGGCGACGAACGAGAACCGCAAGCCGGGCCTCGTCGTCTCGCCCGAGCTGCAGAAGCTGTACGACGCGCTCGCCATCAGCCCCCAGACGATGGTGGCGATCCCGGATCGGCAACCTGTGCCTGTCGCATGGACCAGGATCCACCAGGTTCCCGACTTCGTGTACTTCGACCACCGCGGCCACGTGTCCGCGGGCGTGACGTGCCAGCAGTGCCACGGGCCCATCGAGACGATGGAGCGGGTACGCCAGATCGAGACGCTCGAGATGGGGTGGTGCGTGAACTGCCATCGCCAGGTGAACCAGACGGGTGTGGCCGGCCGATCGGTGTACGCGTCGATCGACTGCGTGACCTGTCACTACTGAGGCCGACGGGCCGGCGCGCACCGGGCGTCACGCCCGGCCGCCGATGACGGATGGACCTGTGATGTCGAAGGACGAGAAGCAATACTGGACGAGCCTCGACAGTCGCGACCACGCGAACGCGGTCACGCGACCCGAGTTCGAGGTGCCCACCGCCGACGACTTCCGCACGTCGCGGCGGGGCTTCCTGGCGGCAGCGGGCTTCGGCCTGGCCGGGTCACTGGCCAGCTGCTCGCGCGCGCCGGTCGAGCAGGCCATCCCCTTTCTCATCCAGCCCGAGGCGATCGTCCCGGGCCGGGCGACCGACTACGCCTCGACCTGCGGGGCGTGCGCGGCCGCGTGCGGCCTGCTTGTCAAGACGCGCGACGGCCGGCCGATCAAGCTCGAGGGCAACCCCGACCATCCGCTGTCCCGTGGCGGGCTGTGCGCCGTCGGCCAGGCGTCGATCCTGCCGCTCTATGACAGCCAGCGCCTCACGACGCCCCTGCAGCAGGGGCAGCCCGCGACCTGGACCCAGGTCGATCGGGCCATCGTCGCCGGACTCACCTCCGCGCGAGACGCCGGGCGAACCGTGCGCCTGCTGACCGGCACGATGACGAGCCCCACGGCGCGCGCCGTCGTCGACCGGTTTCTGTCCGCTGTCCCCGGCTCGGAGCACATCGTCTACGACACGTTGTCGGCCTCGGCGATCATCGATGCCCACGAGCGGACCCACGGCCTCCGCGCGCTGCCACGCTACCGCTTCGATCGCGCCGACGTGATTCTCGGTATCGATGCGGACTTCCTCGGCACATGGATCGCACCTGTGGAATACACGGCCGGCTATGCTGCGCGCCGCGTGCCCGGCGACCAGCCGCCGCACATGTCCTATCACGCCCAGATCGAAGCGCGTCTCTCGCTGACCGGCGCCAGGGCCGACCGCCGCGTGGTCGTGGCCCCAGGCGAGTACCACGTCGTGGTGGCCCACGTGGCCAACCGCGTTGCCCGCCTGGCTGGCGTCGCGTCGCTCGTCGAGCCGCTGGCGCCCGCGCCCGTCGCGGCGGAGGTGATCGACGACATGGGTGAGCGTTTGTGGCGCGCTCGCGGCCAGGCCCTTGTCGTGTGCGGCAGCCATGACGTGGCGCTGCAGCTTCTCTGCAACAGCCTCAATCACCTGCTCGGCGCCTACGGATCGACACTGGACATCGATCGGCCGTCGTTCCAGCGCCAGGGCAGCGACCGTGCCATCGAGCGGCTGATGGCCGACGTCGCCGCCGGTTCGGTCGGCGCGCTCTTCATCGCCGGGGTGAATCCGGTGTACGAACTGCCTGGCGGCGCCACGCTGGCCGACGAGCTCCGCAAGGTGCCGCTCGTCGTGAGCCTGTCGAGCCACCTCGACGAGACGGCGTCGGTTGCCGGCCTGGTGTGCCCGGATCGCCATCCCCTCGAGTCGTGGTTCGATGCCGAACCGGCGGCGGACGTCGTGTCGGTGGCCCAGCCGACCCTGGCGGCGCTCGGCGACACCCGGCAGTTCGTCGAGTCCCTTGCGACCTGGGCCGGGACGCCGCGATCGGCCTACGACCTTCTGCGCGAGTACTGGCAGGACCGGATCTACCCGCGCCGCCTGGACACCGCGTCCGCGTTCGAGCCGTTCTGGGAAAAGGCGGTGCACGACGGGTTCGTCGAGGTCGTGCCGTCGGCGCCGGCCGCACGCGCCTTCACGGCCGTGCCGCTGTCGCCGCCGCCGGCCTTCGTCCGGGAGGCCGACGCCCTTTCCCTGGTGCTCTATCCGAAGGTGGCCATGCTCGACGGCCGGGGCGGGCTCAATCCCTGGCTGCACGAGCTGCCCGATCCCATCACGAAGGCCACATGGGACAACTACGCGTGTCTGTCGCCGGCGACCGCGGCCCGCCTGGCGCTCGACGACGGCGACGTCGTGCGCGTGCACGCCGGTGAAGGCGCCGCACTCGAACTGCCGGTGTGCCGGCAGCCCGGCCAGCACGACGGCGTGGTGGCGATTGCGCTCGGCTACGGCCGGCTCGGGTCCGAGCGTTTCGCAGCGGTCGGCCCGCGTTGGCTGGACGCGCGGCCGACGGTGGGTGACAACGGCCGCGTGGGACAGAACGCGGCACCTCTGGCGACACTGACCGACGGAGCGTGGCGCTACAGCGGTGCCTCGGTCCGGATCACATCCACCGGCCGTCGCCGCGCCCTGGCGCGAACGCAGTCGCACCACGAGATCGCGGTGCCGGCGCACCTGGCGCCGCCCGGAGAAAAGCGCCGCCCGATCGTGCAGGAAACCACGCTGGCCGCCTACTTGAAGGACCCGTCGTCCGGGTCGCACGGGCACGGCGAGGCGACCGAGGATCTGTGGCCGCCGGATCACCCGTCGACGGGCCATCGCTGGCGGATGGTGATCGATCTGACGAAGTGCACCGGCTGCTCCGCCTGCGTCGTCGCCTGCCAGGTGGAGAACAACGTGCCGGTGGTGGGACGAGACGAGGTGATGCGGCGTCGCGAGATGCACTGGATGCGCATCGACCGCTACTACGCCGACGGTCCCGATGGCGTGGACGTGATTCAGCAGCCGATGCTCTGTCAGCACTGCGAGAACGCGTCCTGCGAGGCGGTGTGCCCGGTTCTGGCCACGGTGCGCAGCGAGGATGGCCTGAACCAGCAGGTCTACAACCGCTGCGTGGGCACGCGCTACTGCGCGAACAACTGTCCCTACAAGGTGCGGCGGTTCAACTGGTTCTACTACCCTCGCGAGGATCACCTCCAGAATCTCGTGCTCAACCCGGATGTCGTCGTCCGGTCGCGTGGCGTGATGGAGAAGTGCAGCCTGTGCGTCCAGCGCCTGCAGGAGGCCAAGGTCGAGGCACGCCGTCAGGGCCGGCCGCTCGCCGATGGCGAGGCCCGGACCGCATGCCAGCAGTCGTGCCCGGCCCAGGCGATCACGTTCGGTGATGGCCACGATCCCGAGAGCCTCGTGGCCGAGCGGCTGCACGACCCGCGACACTTCCGCGTGCTGGAGGAGCTCAACGTGAAGCCATCGGTGGGATATCTGACGCTCGTCCGCAACCGGCCGATGGACAACGCCGGGGATGGGGAGACGCCGAGCCATGAATGAGCATGCCGTCTCGCTCCGCCCGCCGCTGATTGCCGGCGACCGGACGATTGCCGACGTCACCGAGGATGTCTGCGCCCCGATGGACGGACGCCCGACCACGCTGTGGTGGGGGGCGTTCCTCGTGTCGTTCGCCGTGATGCTGGTCGGCGTCGCGGCCGTGTCGTACCAGGTGGCCACCGGCATTGGCACCTGGGGCCTCAATCGCACGGTGGGCTGGGCGTTCGACATCACGAACTTCGTGTTCTGGATCGGCATCGGCCACGCCGGCACGCTCATCTCGGCCATCCTGTTCCTGCTCCGGCAGCGGTGGCGCACCTCCGTCAACCGGGCCGCCGAAGCGATGACGATCTTCGCGGTCATCTGCGCGGCCATCTTCCCGTTCATCCACATGGGGCGCCCGTGGTTCGCCTACTGGGTGTTCCCGCTGCCCAACACGCGCGGATCTTTGTGGGTGAACTTCCGGTCGCCGCTCTTGTGGGACGTGTTCGCGATCAGCACGTACTTCACGATTTCGGCTGTCTTCTGGTACGTCGGCCTGCTGCCCGATCTGGCGACGGTCCGCGACCGGCTCAAGGCCGGCTTTCGCCGCCGCGTCTTCGCCTTCTTCAGCCTGGGCTGGAACGGCTCCTACCGCACGTGGCACCACTACGAAGCCACGTATCTGCTGCTGGCCGCTCTCGGCACGCCGCTGGTCATCTCGGTCCACTCGATCGTGAGCTTCGACTTCGCCACGTCGCTCGTCCCGGGGTGGCATACGACCATCTTCCCGCCCTACTTCGTCGCGGGCGCCATCTTCTCGGGGATGGCCATGGTGCTGACCCTCATGATCATCGCGCGCACGACGATGCGCCTCGAGAACTACATCACGGTCCGGCACGTCGACATCATGGCGAAGCTCGTGCTGACGACCGGCAGCATGGTCGGCCTCGCCTATGCGACCGAGCTCTTCATCGCGGCCTACTCCAACAACCCGTACGAGCAGTTCGCTTTCACCAACCGGGCGTTCGGTCCCTTCGCCTGGGCTTACTGGACGATGGTGGCGTGCAACGTGATCACGCCGCAGCTGTTCTGGTTCGAGCGCGTGCGCACCAACCTGGCAGCGGTCTTCGTGCTGTCGGTGTTCGTCAACGTCGGCATGTGGTTCGAGCGGTTCGTCATCATCGTGACGTCGCTGCACCGCGATTACCTGCCGTCGAGCTGGACCGACTACACGCCGACGAGTATCGAAGTGGCGACGCTCCTCGGCAGCTTCGGCCTGTTCTTCACGTGCTTCCTGCTGTTCTGCCGGTTCCTCCCGGTGATTGCCATCGGCGAGGTGAAGGCCGTCGTCGCCCACGATCGGCATGCGAAGGGAGGCAGGCCATGAGCCGCCGTGTGTTCCTGGGCGTCTTCGAGGACGAGGCCGACATCGTCGCGGCCGCCGGCGCGTCGCGCGACCAGGGCTTCGACATTGTCGATGCCTTCACGCCCTACGCCGTGCACGGCCTGGACCGCGCGATGGGCCTGGCGCCGTCCTGGCTGCCGTGGGCCTGCGCCGCGCTGGGCGCCGCGGGCCTGGCGTTTGCCACCTGGTTCCAGTTCTGGACGACCGCCCGATCGTGGCCGCTCAACGTCGGAGGCCGGCCGTGGAACTCGCTGCCGGCCTTCGTGCCGGTGATGTTCGAGCTGATGGTGCTGAGTGCCGGCGTGGGCGTCGTGCTCACGTTCCTCATCGCCCGCCGGCTGGGTCCGTGGCGAACGCCCGACCTCGTGGATCCACGCGTGACCCACGATCGCTTCGTGCTGGTGCTGGACGCCGGCGCCTCGGACCCCCGTGTGGTGCGGCGGCTCTTCGCCGATCACCGGGCTCTGGCGTTCGAGGAGCGCGAGATGGAGGGCCGGTGATGCAGAGCCGGTTGAACCTGGGGCTGGTCGTCGTGGTCGTGGCGCTCGTCGGCGCCTACGTCGCGCTCGACGCGGACCCGAAGGTGCCGAACTGGGAGTTCCTGCCCAACATGGTGCGATCCGTGCCGGCCGATGCCTATGCGGTCTCGCCGGTGTTGCCGGGCGGGCACGTCCTGCAACCGCCTCCACCGGGCACCATCCCGCGTGGCCTGCCGCCGCTGCCGTACACGGCCGCACCCGAAGATGCGTTGCGGGCGGGCCGGGAACTGACCAACCCGTACACGGCAGAGGACGCGGCCGTGCTGGCGCGGGGCGCAACGGTCTATGCGAACCACTGTGTGGTCTGCCACGGCGCCACCGGCCTGGGTGACGGTCCGGTCACGCTTCGTGGTGTGCCGCCACCCCCGTCATACGCGGCCGAGAACGCACTCGGGCTGAGCGACGGCCAGATGTTTCACATCCTGACCTACGGGCAGAAGAACATGGCGTCGTACGCCGCGCAGGTCTCGAGGGAGGATCGATGGAAGGTCATCTTGCACGTCCGGCTGCTGCAGCAGCGGGCGGCGGAACAGGCCGCGGCACTGCCGGCAGCGCCGGAAGCGTCGCCGCCGCCACAATAGACGCCGGCGAAACGCTGAAGGCTGCCCGGCGGCTCGGACTGTGGGCAGGCGGCATCGGCGCGCTGGTGCTGGCCATCGGCGCGGCAATGGCCCCCGACCGCGCGGCGGCCAACCTGCTCCTCGCCGGCTGGGCGCTGGCCGGTGCCGGCCTCGCTGGCGCGTTCCTCGTCGCCTCGAGCTATGCGGCCGACGCCACGTGGGTGATCGCCTTCCGACGCGTGCCCGAGTCGATGACGCGTGCGCTGGGGGTGGCGGCCGTCGGGCTGGCCGTCGTCTTCCTGCTCCGGCCATCGCTCTACCCCTGGACGGTCGAACCGGTCGGGGCGCCGGGCAGCTTCATGCGCCTGTGGCTGTCCTACCCCTTCTTCCTGACGCGCGCCGTCGTCTACGTTGGAGCCTGGATGCTGTTGGCGGCGGCGCTGGTACGCAACTCGCGCCGCCAGGACCACGACGGCGACCTCGCCTGGACACGGCGGAACCGGCGCGTCTCGGCGGCCTTCCTCGTCGTGTTCGCCCTGACCTGCTTCCTGGCGAGCGTCGACTGGATCATGTCGCTCACGCCGCACTGGTACAGCACCATGTTCGGCGTCTACAACTTCGCGGGACTGTTCCAGTCCGGGCTGGCCATCATGATCCTGCTGGTCGTCTGGCTGCGCGAGTCGGGGCCGCTGCGGCACGTCGTGACCGACGAGCACCTGCACGACCTCGGCAAGCTCCTGTTCGCGTTCGCCACCTTCTGGATGTACATCTGGTTCAGCCAGTACATGCTGATCTGGTACGCCAACCTGACCGAGGAGACGACCTACTTCATTCCCCGCATGCGCGGCGGCTGGCTGCCGATCGTGATGCTCAGCATCGGCCTGAACTGGGTCGTCCCGTTCCTGGCGATCATGAATCGCCCGTTCAAGCGGCGCGCGAGCGTGCTGGCGCGGGTGGCGGCCGCGGTGCTGGTGGGACGCTGGCTCGACCTCTACGTGATGATCCTGCCCACGGTGTCGCCCGAGGCGCCGCCATTCGGTCCATGGGAGGCCGGCGGGGCGCTTCTCGCCGCCGGGGCGTTGCTCTGGGCGTGGACCTGGATGTTCCGGGAAGCCGAACCCTGGCCCGTGCGGGATCCGTTCCTGTCCGAGAGCCTCCACTACCGCTCGTAGACGCGTGAGGTCGCAGCGCCGATCGCCACGGATCCACGACGACTGCGGCCTCGCCGCCTGGCTTCTCGTCTGCGCCGCCCTCGTGCTGCTGGTGGTCGTGGTGGGAGGCTACACGCGCTTGACGCATTCGGGCCTGTCCATCGTCGAATGGGATCCCGTCATGGGGGTCATCCCGCCGATCACCAGTGCGCGGTGGCAGGACGCCTTCGACCAGTATCGGGCTACGCCCGAGTATCGGCACGTGAACCGCGGGATGTCGCTC
>CAZJBN010000002.1:0-2776 GCA_964543955.1 uncultured Bifidobacteriaceae bacterium | reverse complement strand
AGTGGACGCACCGCCTGCTGGGCCGGCTCGTCGGTGCCGTGTTCCTCGTCCCTCTGGTCTACTGGTACCTTCGCGGCCGCATCCCTCCGGCCCTGCTGCCAGGACTGGTGGGGCTGTTCGTCCTGGGCGGATTGCAGGGAGCCCTGGGATGGTACATGGTGGCCAGCGGGCTCGTCGATGTACCGCGGGTGAGCCCGTACCGCCTCGTGGCACACCTCACGCTTGCCGCAGTGCTCTTCGCCGCACTCGTGTGGACCGCGTTGGATCGGCTGCGGCCCGAGCCACAGCGATGGCGCGTCCCCGTGACTCGCAGTGACCGCCGCCGGGCGAACGTGGTCGTTGGCCTGGTGATGCTGATGATCGTCTCCGGCGCGTTTGTCGCGGGCACACGGGCCGGGTTCGCCTTCAACACCTTCCCGTTGATGAACGGAAGGCTGGTCCCCGATGGCCTGTTCGCGGCGGCACCAATCTGGATCAATCCTTTCGAGACCCTCGTGACCGTCCAGTTCAGCCACCGGCTGATCGCGCTGATGCTCGTCGCATCGATCATCCGGCTATGGTGGACGCTGTCGCGGCCGTGGCGTCCGGCCTCGATTCGGGGTGCGTCGCACCTGCTGTTGGCCTGGGCCGGCATCCAGGTCGCGCTCGGCATTGCCACGCTGCTGCTCGTCGTGCCAGTGAGTCTGGCGCTGGCCCACCAGGGCAGTGCGTTCCTGCTCCTGGGTCTGGCCCTGCTGGTTCGACATCGGCTGCGGCCCTCGCAACCCTGACAGAAGTCTTACAGTCGGTCCGTGCGCGTCTGGCTACGATGCATCCGAGGAGCATCGATCCATGACACCTCACCCGAAAGGCGGGCGCGCGCACGTCCTGTTGTCGTCGGTCTTCAAACCCTTCGCGCAAGACGACGAGTTCGGCAGCCGTACCATCAACCCGATGGAGCTCTATCACAACCAGGTGACCCGCCAGCAGGGTCCGTTCTCGCTGCGGATGTTCCACCGCAGCTGGAACCTCATGCTCCTGCAGCGGAACATCTCGGCGCCGTGCACCGTGCTGGACTTTCCCAGCCGGGAGCGCTTCGTCCGGGAGCTCGGGGCGCACGACTACGATGTCGTCGGCCTGACCGGGATCATCCCGAACGTCGGCAAGGTACGGGAGATGTGCCGGCTCGTCCGCGTCCACGCGCCGCGGGCCACCATCGTCGTCGGCGGACACGTCACGGCCATCCCCGGTATCGAGGGCATGCTCGACGCCGATCACATCGTCAAGGGCGAGGGCATCGCGTGGCTGCGCGAGTTCCTGGACGAGGATCCCGGCAAGCCGGTCGAGCATCCCGTCATTCCCTCGTCGTTCGGCTTCCGCCTGATGGGCCTGCCGGCGCCGCGCGGCGGCGGCAACGCGTCAGCGACAATCATCCCCTCGGCGGGCTGCCCCATGGGGTGCAACTTCTGCACGACGTCGGCCTTCTTCGGCGGCAAGGGGCGGCTCGTGAACTTCCTGCCGCGCGGCGAGGACGTGTATCGGGCCATGGCCGAGGCCGAACGCCGGATCGGCGCCCGCGCGTTCTTCGTCATGGACGAGAACTTCCTTCTCTACAAGCGGCGGGCCCTCGAGCTGCTCGACCTGATGAAGGCGCATGCCAAGGCCTGGTCGCTCTACGTCTTCTCGTCGGCCAACGCAATCGCGAAGTACGAGCGCCGGCAGCTCGTCGAGCTCGGCGTCGAGTGGATCTGGCTGGGGCTGGAATCGGCAGCGAGCGGCTACCAGAAGCTGAAGGGTACCGACACGATGTCGCTCGTCCACGACCTGCAGGCCCACGGCATTCGCGTCCACGGGTCCAGCATCATCGGCCTCGAGCACCACACGCCCGGCAACATCGAGCAGGAGATCGCCCACGCCGTCGCGCACGATACGGTGTTCCACCAGTTCATGCTCTACACGCCGGTGCCGGGCACGCCACTCCACCGCCAGATGCAGGCCGAGGGCCGGCTGCTCGACGACGTGGACCTGGCCGACATCCACGGCCAGTTCAAGTTCAACTTCCGCCACCCGGTGATCTCGCGGGACGAATCGAGGCAGATGCTCGATCGCGCCTTCCGGCGCGACTACGAGGTGAACGGACCCAGCCTGTACCGGTTGATGCGCAACATGCTGGTCGGCTGGCGGCGGTACAAGGACGACCCCGATCCGCGGGTGCGGGCCCGGGTGGCGGGCGAAGCGTCGCAGTTGCGCAACGGATGGGGCGCGGCGCTGTGGGCAATGGAGCGGTACATCGGTACGTCCGACCGCGCAATGAGCGCCCGCATTCGTGACTTGCGAGAGCAGGTCGAGCGGGACCTCGGCGGCTGGTCGCGGGTCATCGATCGGCTGGCCGGACCTGTTCTGCTGTGGAGCGCGCGGCGCGAGGCGCGATGGGAGCCGGCGGGCCGGCGGCTCGAACCGCGCACCTTCGTCGAACGCCGCAACTGGCGCGGCCGACCGGCGTGAGACCCGTCAGCCGCAGTGCTTGTGGCGGGCTCCTTCCTGCGCGAGCCTGGCGCCGCGGGGTTCGCCGCCAGGCCGGGGAGCCGGCCATATGACGGGCGTCATGACGGCCAGGGGCCACCTCGCTGTAGAAGAGTGACCATCATGGACATCACGACTGCCAGGGCTGCAGATCTGGGGCGAATGCGTCAGGTGCTGGCCTCGCAAGGGTGCCGGCTCCCCCTGAGTCCAGGGACCTGCACGCCACCTTCGTCGCGCGATCGCCGGACGGCATGGTCACATTCTTCGCGGTCAG
>CAZJBN010000001.1:120957-150727 GCA_964543955.1 uncultured Bifidobacteriaceae bacterium | reverse complement strand
TCGAGATGTACTTCAGGTCGAGGTACTCCTCGATTCCCCACTTGCCGCCCTCGCGACCGAAGCCGGATGCCTTGATGCCGCCAAACGGCGCCTGGGCGGTGGAGGGCACGCCATCGTTGACGCCGACAATGCCGTAGTCCAGCGCCTCGGCGACGCGGAACGCGCGGGCGAGATCGCGCGTCCAGAGATAGGCCGCCAGGCCGAACGGCGTGTCGTTGGCGAGGCGCACGGCCTCGTCCTCCGACTTGAAAGTGACGATCGGCGCGACGGGTCCGAAGGTCTCCTCCTCGAGCATTCGCATGCCGCTCGAGACGTTCGTCAGAACGGTCGGCTCGAAGTACAGCCCCCCGCGCACCGAGCCGCCGACGACCGCCCGCGCGCCCTTCTGGCGGGCATCGTCCACGTGCGCGCGTACTTTGTCCAGCCCCTGAGCGTCGACGAGCGGGCCAACCTGCGTGGCTTCGTCGAGGGGATCGCCCACGCGGAGGCCGGCGACGAGGGCCGCGAAACCGGTCACGAACGCGTCGTGCACGCGCTCGTGCACATAGATGCGATTGGCGCACACGCAGGTTTGCCCGGCGTTGCGGAACTTGGATGCGGCGACCTCGCGCACGGCCGCGTCGATGTCCGCGTCCTCGAAGACCAGGAACGGCGCGTGGCCACCGAGCTCCAGCGACACCCTCTTGACGGTGCGCGCGGCCTGTGCGGCCAGCTCGATGCCGACGGCCGTACTGCCGGTGAAGCTCAGCTTCCTGATTGCGAGGTCGCCGAAGAACACCTTCGACAGCGCGACGGGGTCAGAGGTCGGCAGCACCTGGAACACGTCTGCAGGACCTCCAGCAGCAACCCAGAGCTCCGCGAGTCGAATCGCGGTGAGCGGCGACTGTTCGGCGGGCTTGACGACAGCCGTGCAGCCCGCGGCCAGGGCCGGCGCGGCCTTGCGGGTGATCATCGCGGCCGGGAAGTTCCACGGCGTGATGGCGTAGACCGGCCCGACGGGTTGCGGGTGCACGAGCAGCCGCTTGTGGGCGAACTGGCTCGGGACGGTCGCGCCGTAGATCCGCTTGGCCTCCTCCGCATTCCACTTGACGAACGAGGCCGCGTAGCGCACTTCGCCACGCCCTTCGGTCACGGGCTTGCCCATTTCCTGCGCCATCAGACGAGCGAGATCGACCTCGTTCGCGAGAATGGCGCCAGTCCAGGCGTCGAGAAGGGCCGCGCGCTCGTAGGCGGTCCTGGCCTTCCACGGCCCGAATGCGGCGGCGGCGCGCGCCGCCGCGGCACGGGCTTCGGCCGGCCCATTGTCCGGCACATCGGCCACGGCTTTCCCCGTGGCGGGGTTCACGACGGCAAACGCATTCATAGTTCGGCCGCCTGTCTCATGAGATCCCAGACCTGTTCGACGTGGACGCGTTCGGTCAGCTCGCTCCCGATCGACACGCGTACCATCCAACGCCCGTCGAGCATGGCCGGTGTCAGGTACGCCTGACCCGACCGGTTGATGCGATCACACCACGATCGCGTGTGCCGGTCCAGGGCGTCGCCTTCGAGGCCCGAAGGCTCGTGCCGCACGCAGACCGTCTGCAGCGGCACGGGTGCGACCACGCGCCAGCCTGGCGTCTGTCGTACGCGATCGGCGAGCCACCGTGCGTTGGCGAGGTCGCGGCGAATCCGCGTCTGCAGTCCGGACACACCCTGCTCGCGGACGAGCGACCACAGCTTCAGCGCGCGAAAGCGGCGGCCGAGCGGGATGCCCCAGTCGCGATAGTTCTTGACGCGTCCGTCGGCGGCCGACTGCAGGTAGCTCGGGTTGGTGGACATGACGCGAACCAGGTGCTCGGAGTCCCTCACGTAGTAGACCGACGAGTCGAAGGCCACGCCGAGCCACTTGTGCGGGTTCATGACGAGCGAGTCCGCGCGCTCGACTCCCTCCCACATCCACCGGCATTCCGGCAGCACCATGGCGGATCCGGCCATGGCCGCGTCCACGTGCAGCCAGAGCCCGTGGCGCCCGGCAACATCCGCGATGGCGGCCACGGGATCGATCGCCGTGGTCGACGTGGTGCCGGTCGTGGCGACCACAGCAGCCGGCCGGCAGCCGCGCGCAATGTCGCGCTCGACGTACTCGGCAAGGGCGTCGGCTCGCATCGCGCAGGCGGCGTCGTGGGGCACGTGCCGGATGTTGTCGCGTCCGAACCCGGCAAGGAGCGCTGCCTTGTCCACCGAACTGTGGCTGTGCGCCGAGCTGTAGATGGTGAGCGGTTGAGCCTCCGACTGAAGTCCCCCGCGCGCAAGTCCGTGGCCGGTTGCACGCTCGCGCGCGCAGAGGAGCGCAATCAGCGTGCTCGTGGACGCCGTGTCCTGGATCACGCCGTCCCACTCGTCCGACAGGCCCGCCATCTGGCGCAGCCAGCCTGTCACCACCTCTTCGACCTCGCTCAGCGCCGGGCTGGACTGCCAGGAGAGCCCGAGGACACCGAGCCCTGTGCTCAGGAAGTCGCCCAGTACGCTGGCGAGCGATCCGTTGCATGGGAAGTACCCGAAGAAGCGCGGGTGCTGCCAGTGGGTCAGCCCAGGCACGATCAGCCTGTCGACGTCCTCGAGCACACGTTCGAAGGCCTCCGGATCCCTGGGCGGGGCCGCAGGCAACAGGGCCTTGATCTCCCCGGGCTCAACCGGGGACATGACGGGCCGTTCCTCCGCCCGGGCCCGATAGTCGGCTATGAAATCGACCACGGCATAGCCGTAGCGTCGAAACTCGTCCGGCGTCATGCGGGAATCATAACCGGCGGATCGGAGAGAACCGGATGCAGGCGGAAGGCGACGATCTACAATCTGGCGGAGAATCGAGGCTTGCCTTCCGGGTATGCCGGGCCGGCAAGGCTCACAAAGGAGTGGTCCGTGAAACAGACATTGGCATTGGCGATGACAGCGGCGGCGGTAGTCGCGCTTGGCGCGCACCTGGTGCGCGCGGAGGGGCAGGCACAGGCGAGCCCGCAGATGAGCTTCTTCATCACGAGCGTAGGGTCGGGCAACGGCGCCAACCTGGGCGGCCTGGCCGGGGCGGACGCGCACTGCCAGAACCTCGCGAAGGCGGTCGGAGCAGGCGGCAAGGAGTGGCGTGCCTACCTCAGCACCCAGGGCCCCGGCGCGGTGAACGCGAAGGATCGCATCGGGCCCGGACCCTGGTTCAACTCGAAGGGCGTGCAGATTGCCGCGAACGTCGCGGTCCTGCACTCGGACGAGAACAACCTCACCAAGGAGACGCAGCTCACCGAGAAGGGCGCCGTCGTGAACGGTCGCGGCGACACGCCGAACCAGCACGACATCCTCACGGGCTCCAACCTCGACGGCACGACATTCCCCGCCGGTGAGGACCACACCTGCAACAACTGGACGAGCAACGACACGGGCTCGGCCCAGGTGGGCCACCACGATCGCCAGGGCGGCGGCGCCAACCCGACGTCGTGGAACAATGCGCACGGCTCGAAGGGCTGCAGCCAGCAGAACCTCATCGCGACGGGCGGCAACGGCTACTTCTACTGCTTTGCGGTCAAGTAGGAAGCGCTCGGCGGGAGGGCGGGGGAGGAAACCTCCTTCCTCCCACCTCCTGAGAGCAGGCGACCCTGAAGGGTCGCCTCTACGCGCCCATCAGGACGGTCTACGGCACCACCGCCTGATAGACGAGCGTCTGGAATCGCGATCGGATGTCGGTCGTGTTGGGGATGAGCTGCATCATCATCACGAGCACGAGGCGGCCGTGCGGGTCGACGCGGTAGACCGAACCATAGGCGCCTCCCCACCCGTATGAGCCCACCGGCTCGAGGCCGTTGGCCCCCAGTCGATCCGTCGTCTCGAATGCGAGGCTGTATCCCAGTCCCGTCTGCGAATGGAGCGTGCCCGACTGGTTGGACGTCATCAAGGCGACGCTCCGCGGCGAAAGCAGCCGGACGTTGTCGAGGGCGCCGCCGTTCCTGACGAGCTCCAGGAAGCGCGCATAATCGCGAGCTGTCGACACGAGGCCTGCGCCGCCCGCGAAGTTTCTTCGCGGGCCCGCGACGTAGTGCCCTTGTCCCCGCGCGCCGTCCGGTGCGCGCACGATCGTGCCGCCCGGGCCGCTCGCGTACACAGTCGCCAGTCGGTCGCGGCTCGCCACCGGCACGAAGAACTCGGTGTCGGTCATCCCGAGCGGGCCCGTGATGCGGGTGCGGAAGAACTCGTCGAGCGCCAGACCCGAGGCTCGTTCGACCACGCAACCCAGCACGTCGGTCGCATAACCGTAGACCCACGCCTCGCCCGGCTGCGCCACAAACGGCAGCTCGGCCAGGCGCTCCATCGTCTGGCAGACTGGTTCGTCCTTGTCGGCGGTGTACCAGCCGTAGCCGGCCGCGGGCCCGAGCCCCTTGCTCTCGTAGTCCGTCGAAATGGCCGAGTCCGTGCCGTAGGAGATGCCCGCCGTGTGCGTCATGAGATGGGCGATGGTCATGGCTCGCCTGGCGGGAACGATGGTGACGGCGCCGTTCTCCTCGACCGCGACGGTGGTCTTCGCAAACGCGGGGATGTGGCGCCCGACCGGGTCGGTCAGGCCCAGCTTGCCTTCTTCGACGAGCATCAGCGCGGCAAGACTCGTGATGGCCTTGGTCTGCGACGCGATCCGGAACAGCGTGTCGGTCGTCATCCGGACGCCGGCTTCCTTGTCGCGCCAGCCCACCGCCGTCTCGACGATGGGCTTTCCGTCCTGCAGGACGAGCGCGACCACGCCCGGCACGCGGTTCTCGTCGACGTAGCGCTGGAGCGCGGTCTCGAGGCGCGCGAGGCGGTCGGGATCGATCCGGATCGGCGCGGGGGCGTGCTGCCCGGTGAGCGTGGCCAGACCGAGAACGATGGCGGAGAGGATGGTCGCTACGAGTCGCATGGACACCTCGATGTCGCTGAGTGTAGCCGGGACGGGCTCCACGCACGCAAGGCGACACAGTCGCGTCAACCACCCTTCACGCCGAGGGGTCGCGAACCAGGCGAGTGAGTGCGGCGTCAGATCACCAGATGGAAGAGGTCCCCATGCCGATACGTGATGCCCGCTCGCGGCCGATGCTGACGCTCACCTGCCTGTACATCGCGCTCGTCGCGCCGCTGGCGCTGGGCGCCCAGGACAACACGGCCGACCGCGCGCGGCTCGTCGAGCACCTTCAGCTGGCCCCCGGCATGACCGTCGCCGAGATCGGCGCCGGCACGGGCGAACTGTCCGTCGCCGTGGCCCAGGAGGTCGGACCGGCCGGGCACGTCTACAGCAACGAGCTCGATACCTCGCGCCACGCGTCCATCCGCGCTGCAGCCGCGCGCGCAGGTGTCTCCAACCTGACCGTTGTCGAGGGAACGGCGGCAGGTACCAACCTGCCCGACAACTGCTGCGACGCGATCTTCATGCGGAACGTCTACCACCACTTCGCCGATCCAGCGCCGATGAACCAGAGCCTGCTCAGCTCGCTGAAGCCAGGCGGCCGCATTGCCATCATCGATTTCCCACCGCGCGGGCGGCAAGCGGGCTCGACCGGGGATCGAGGCGAATCGGGCGCGCACGGCGTCACGCTCGAGTCCGTCAAGAAGGAGCTCGCCGACGCGGGGTTCGAGGTCGTGCACGACGAGCAACGGCGTGGCAATCGCTGGTTCATGGTCGTCGGAAGGAAGCCGGCCGAGGGATAGACGCGTGGGCCGAACGGTGTGACGGGCGATCCGCGCCGCCGCCTCGAACTCGCGCCCGGCAAGCCGATCCGCGTCCGACGAGAACCGCCTGCGCAAGAACACCGTCCCGCAAAGCGCCCCCTCATGGCAGAATCACCGCGATTCCCCGGGAGCCACCATGCGAAGACTGTCCGCGATTGCCGTCCTGATCACCCTCGCTATTGCCAGCGGCCGATCGGAGCCGGTCGAGCAGCAGGACCGCGCCGCCGGCACCGAATCGAAGCCGCCCGAAGGACTGGCGCTGCAGACGGCCGAGACGCTGGAGTTCACGACCGACGAAGTGACGTGGCCTTCGGTGGACATCTCGCCGGACGGTCGCACGCTCGTCTTCGACGTGCTCGGCGACATCTACACGCTCCCCATCGACGGCGGCACTGCCACGCGCATCATCGGAGGGCTCTCGTTCGAGAGCCAGCCGCGCTATTCGCCGGATGGGAAGACGCTGGCCTTCCTGAGCGACCGATCCGGCGTCGAGAACCTCTGGATTGCCGAGACCGACGGGGGCAACCCGCGCGCTGTCAGCAAGGACGGCCTCACACGAGATCGACCGCAGCTGATGGTCTCCCCGTCCTGGACGCCGGACGGCCAGTACCTCGTCGTCTCGAAGTCGCGTCCGCCAGACCCGGGCACGCTCTGGCTCTATCTCTATCACCGCGATGGCGGGAGTGGTATTCGCGTGGGACCCGCGCCGCCGCCACAGCCCAACCCCGACGCGCCGGGCCCGCCGCCGGCGCCGCCGACCAACCGCATGGGCGCTGTCGTCTCGCCGGACGGCCGCTACATCTACTACGCGCAGCGTACGGGCACGTTCACCTACAATGCGCGCTTCCCGCTGTGGCAGATCTACCGCCACGATCGCGAGACCGGCGACGTCACGCAGGTGACCAACGCGCAAGGCAGCGCCATGCGCCCTGTGCTGTCGCCCGACGGCACTTATCTGGTGTACGGCACGCGCTACAAGGCCGACACGGGCCTGCGCATCCGCAATCTCGAGACCGGCTCGGAACGATGGCTGATCCATCCCGTCACGCGCGACGATCAGGAGTCGCGCGCGTCTCGCGATACGCTGCCCGGCTACGCCTTCACGCCGGACGGCCAGTCTCTCATCGTCCCGATTGGCGGGAAGATCCACCGCGTGGACGTCGCAGCCGGTACGACCCGCATCATCCCGATGACCGTACCGGTCAAGGCCGAGATTGCCGCGCGTGTGTACACGCCCGTCCGCATGGAGGATGGGGAACAGGTGCGCGCGCGGTTGATTCGCTGGCCGTCCATCTCGCCTGACGGGAAGCGGGTCGTGTTCAGTGCGATGAACCGGCTGTATATCGCGGATCTCCCGGATGGCACCCCGAGACTCCTGACCGGCGACGCCGGGCCTTCGGCGCCGCCTGGACGGAGCGCCGGGGCTTCAGCCCCGGCGACCGACGGCGAGTTCATGCCCGCATGGTCACCGGACGGCACGTCGGTCGTCTACACGACGTGGACGACGCGCGGCGGACACGTGAAAAAGGTACCCGCGAACGGAGGTGAGCCGCAGACCCTCACACCGTTCGAGGGGTACTACCTCGATCCGGCGTTCACGCCCGACGGCACGAAGGTGGTCTACCTCTCCGGTGCCGTGAGCGATCAGCTCTACTCCATCCTGCTCGACACTCCGCCCGAGGAGGAGCGCCACGATGACGACGCCCCGGCGGAGATTGGCGGCATCAACCCGCCCAACACGCTGGAGATCCGATGGATGCCGTCGACCGGCGGCACCTCGACGCTGGTGGCTTCGGCCCAGGGAGGACGACGGCCGCACTTCGCGCGGAAGGACTCGTCGCGCATCTATCTCAGCTCGACCCGCGGCCGGCTCCAGTCCATCGACATCAGCGGCTACGACCGCCGCACTCACCTGCGCGTCTCCGGCGCGGGCGTCGGCAACAACCCGCCTGGGGCCAGCGAGATTCGTCTGTCTCCCGACGGCACGCGTGCGTTCGTCAGCCTGCAGGGCCAGCACGTCGTCGTCCCCGTGCCGCGCACGGGGCGCGAGACCGTCGAGATTCGCATCCAGGGGCGAGGCGACGGCACGTCGATGCCGGTGACGCGCATGTCGCAGGAAGGCGGCGACTACCTCGAATGGACGCCGGACAGCTCCGCCGTCTCGTGGGCGCTGGGATCGCTCTTCTTCCGGCAGCCGATTGCCGACGGCAGCGAGCCGCAGCGCATGGAGTTCGTGGTGGAGCATCCGCGGGCGCGCCCCCGCGGCTCGGTCCTCCTCACCGGCGCGCGGATCATCACGATGAAGGGCGACGAGGTCCTCGCGCGCGGCGACGTGCTCGTCACCGACAACCGGATCGCCGGCATCGGCGCGCGCGGCTCGCTCCGTCCGCCGGCCGGGACCCGCACCATCGATGTCTCCAGCAAGACCATCATGCCCGGCTTCGTCGATGCGCACGCGCACATGTGGGCGCCGCGCGGCCTGCACCAGACCGAGATCTGGCAGTACATGGCCAACCTCGCCTACGGAGTCACGACAACCAGGGATCCGCAGACGTCGACGTCGGACGTCTTCGCGTACGCGGACATGGTGGACGCGGGCCTCGTCCCCGGCCCGCGGGTCTACGCGACCGGCCCGGGCATCTTCGGCAGCTCGGGCATCGAGGATCGGGACAGCGCGTTCCGGTTCCTCGAGCGCTATCGGGACGCGTATCACACGAACACGATCAAGCAATACGTTGCCGGAGACCGGCTCGTGCGCCAGTGGATCATCGAAGCCGCGAAGGAGTACGGCATCACGGCCACGATCGAGGGCTCGCTGGACCTCAAGCTGAATCTCACGCAGATGGCGGATGGCTACTCCGGCCAGGAGCACACGCTGCCGATCTTCCCTCTCTACAAGGATGTCGTCGAGTTCGTCGCCCGGACGAAGACGTTCTATACGCCCACGATCCTCGTGGCCTACGGCGCGCCGTGGACAGAGAACTTCTATTTCGAGAGCGAGAACACCGCGGCGGACACGAAGCTTCGACGGTGGGTTCCGGAGGAACTGCTCGACACGATGATCCGGCGGCGTCCGCAGTGGTTCCTTCCGGAGGAGTACGGCCACGCGAAGTTCGGCAAACAGGTCGCCGACATCGTTCATGCCGGCGGCAGGGCCGCGCTCGGGAGCCACGGTCAGCTGCAGGGACTGGGCGCCCACTGGGAGACCTGGAACCTCGGTTCAGGGGGCCTCACGCCTCACGAGACGCTGCGCGTCGTCACGCTCTACGGCGCGGAGGCGATCGGCCTTCAGCAGGACGTCGGCTCGCTCGAGACGGGGAAGATGGCGGACCTGATCGTGCTCGACAGGAACCCGCTCGACGATCTCCGCAACACGAACTCGATCCGGTACGTGATGAAGAACGGCGAGCTCTACGAGGGCGACACGCTCGACATGATCTGGCCGGAGGAGAGGAGCATGCCGAAACCGTTCTGGGACGGGTTCGGACCGAAGAAGGCAACGACGACTCCGTAGGGCGGGCTTTAGCCCCGCCGCGAGGGCCGGCCCTGAAGGGCCGCCCTACGGCACGACGACGGCCCGGAGCCGTGCCACAGGGGGGCGTGAAGAGCCGAGCGATCGTTCCCTAGCGGAATCCCTGCAGCAAGTCTTCGCGCGCGTGCCACTTCCCACGCACCATCGTGCCGGTCTGCCGGCCGAAGTTGGCGACATCCGCCATCGGATCGGCGTCGACGAGCACCAGGTCGGCGATCTTCCCCACTTCCACGGTGCCGACCTCTTTCTCACGCTCGAAGAACCGCGCGACGTTCACCGTACCGGACCGATAGATCTGGTACGGCGTCAGTCCCGATCGTGCCATGGCGCCCATTTCGTTGACGATGGAGAAGCCGGGGACCGAGAAGGTCTGAACGGCATCGGAGCCGAGCAGGAGGTCGACGTCGGCATCCGAGAGCGCCTTCAGCAGCGCGCGCCGCTCCTGGAGGAAGCGCTGTGAAGCGGCTGGCGGCGGGAGCTGCGATCCCATGAAGCCCTGACGCTGCTTGACCCACCCCTCCGCCACCTGCGGCGGCATGAGCTCGACGCCGGGCTTCGCGCGCATCTGCTCGGGCGTCTCGGCACTGAAGAAGATCTCCATCAGGCCCTGTGTCGGCACGATCCACACGCCGGCCTTCTTCGTCTGGGCGACGGCGTCGGCGAGCCGGGCCGGGTCGAGATGCGCCGCCCAGTTCGCGCCGAAGAAGCCGGGGTTCGCCTTGTCCACCGGCGCATCCTGCCTGACGGCGAACTCGAAGTACCCGTCGATATGATCGATGGAGCTGTACTCGGCGGCCAGCGCCCGCTCGAGGCCGACATCGGCCGGCACGTGGCCGGCAAAGGGAATCCCGAGGCGATCGGCTTCGGCCGCGACCGCATCGAAGACCGCGCGCGGTACGCCGGGATGAATCTTGAGCAGGTCGTACCCCGCGGCCTTCTGATCCTGCACCATCTTCACGGCCGGCTCGACCGCCCTGGCCGAGTTGCCGTTGAAGCTCGGACCCGATGTGAAGATCGTCGGCGCCACGATCTCGCCGCGGCGCGCCTGCTCGCGGAGGACCAGGTGCTTCGGATCCCCGAGCATGCCGCGGATGGTCGTCACGCCGTTGGCGACGAAGAGCCGCAAGACCCGATCGACGTAAGTGTCCGGGGCGTTACCTCCCGGAACGTGCGCGTGCATCTCGGAGACGCCGGGCATGAGGAATTTGCCCCGTCCGTCGATGCGAACGGCGCCATCGGGTGCCGTGACGCGGGCGGAAGGCCCGATCTCGGCAATGCGGTCCCCCCGCACGATGACGGTGTGATCCGGCAGGACGCGCTCGCGGTCCATCGGGACAATGGTCACGTTGGTGAACGCGGTGACCGACGTCGATGGAGACTGCGACGCGGCGGGCGCCGCCAGAATCGCAACAAGGGCCAGGTACGACAGTGTGAAACGGGACATGCGGGCAGTGTAGCGCGGCCTCCCGCCCGGGGACGAAGACCGTGACGAGTGCCGCGCGGGCCGCTCTTCGCATAAGCTGACGGCGACGTGAATGTTCAACTCATCCTCCTCGTCGTCTACACGATTTTTCTCACCGCCGCAGGCGTCTGGATTGGCCGGCTGGTTCGAGGCCCCGCGGATTTCTTCGTTGCCGGGCGCAAGCTCCGATGGCCGCTCATTGCCGCGACGGTGCTCGCCGCCAACATTGGCGCCGGCACGACGATTGGCGCCGCGGGCCTGGCGTATCGGGACGGCATCAGCGCCTGGTGGTGGAACGGCGCCGCCGGTCTCGGGGCCTTCGTGCTTGCCTTCTGGATCGGGCCGAAGCTGTGGACGCTGGCCTCCGACCGCGGCTATCTGACGGTCGGAGACTTCCTGGAAGATCGGTACGGCGCGACCGTGCGCGGCGTCGTGGGCGCACTCATCTGGGTGGGCACGCTCGCCATCCTTGCCGGACAGCTCATCGCCGGCTCTCAGGTGCTCACTGTCGTGGCCGACCTGCCGCGCTGGGCGGGCGTGCTGCTCGGCGGGATCGCGATGACGCTGTACTTCACGGCGGGCGGTCTCCTCAGTTCCGTCTGGGTGAACGCGCTGCAGCTCGTCGTGCTCATCGGCGGCTTCGCGGTGGCCCTGCCTGTGGTGTTGTCGCGCGTCGAGTCGACCGGCGGGTTTGCTGCCGCGACGGCGTTGCCCGAGACCTTCTTCGATCCGCTCTACTCGGCCGGTCCCTTCTCGGGATGGACGCTGCTGTTGCTGCTCGGTCCGGGCTTCATCATCTCGCCCGGCCTCATCCAGAAGGCCTACGGTGCGGTGAGCGCGAGGGCCGTGCGCACCGGGATCAGCGTGGCAGGGCTTGCACAGCTCGTGTTCTCGTTCGCCCCGGTGTTGATTGGCATGTCCGCGGCAGTGCTCCATCCGGGACTTGCGCATCGCGAGCTCGCGCTGCCGACCGTTCTCTACAGCCAGCTCACGCCCTGGCTCGGCGCGCTCGGCCTCTCGGCGGTCTTCTCCGCGGAGGTCAGCACCTGCGATGCCATCCTCTTCATGCTGGCGACCTCGTGGTCCAGGGACCTCTACCAGCGGTTCCTGCGGCCGTCGGCCACGCCGGACCAGGTCCTGTTCGTCGCGCGGGCCGCAGCTGTCGCCGGTGGCGTCATCGGCATGGGCCTCGCCATCCTCCTGCCAACGGTTGCCGACGCGCTCACCATCTTCTATTCGCTGCTCGGCGCCGCGCTGTTCGTGCCGATCGTCGGCGCCCTGGTGTCGCCCCGAGCCGGCTCGCGCGAAGCGCTTGCCTCCATCGTCTGCGGCATGGCGGCGCTGCTCTTTGTCCAGTTCGGAACGGATCGATCGGGTTGGCTCAACCCCAATCTATGGGGCCTGGTTGCGTCGGCGGTCGCCTTCGCGGTGTCGCTCTCCATTCCGAAGCGCCACGCGTAGATCACCCGATCCGTAGATAGGTAGATAGAACGCCAGTTCACAGCTCAACAGATTGCTCGCCAGATCACCAGATCACCAGATCTCAACATCCCCAACCCTCTCGATCACTGCCAGAAACTCCGCCAGTACCATTGCGGTCGCGCCCCAGACATCCTCGTTCTCGAGGTGGAAGAACGGCACGTCCACTTCAATCGGCTCACCGAGACGCTCGAGCGTCCGCCATTCCCTCCTGACCACGACGGGGTCCCGAAGCAAGTCGATTGGCACTTCGAGCAGGCGGGCAACCTCCCATTCGGCTGGCACGAACGCCGGACGCTCCTCGGTCAATCCGACCACCGGATGCAGCACGTAGCCGCTGACGGGAATGTGAAGCGGGGTCAGTCGTCCGAGCAGCCGAACCGAGCCGGCCTCGATGCCGACCTCCTCGGCCGCTTCGCGCAGGGCTGCTCCTTCAATGGTCTCGCCTGCATCGACGGCGCCGCCCGGCAGCGACACCTGCCCGGTATGGTGGCGGAGACCGCCGCTCCGCACCGTCAGGGGCACATGCGCGACGCCGTGATGCGGGTAGACGAGGACGAGAGCGGCCGCCTCACGCAGGCCGACGGGAATCCGCGTCGGATCCCACCCTGCCCGCGGCTGTGGGGCCATGCGGAGCTGCGCGTCGGGGCCGGGGAGCGGGCGTGAGAGGGCGCGGCCCAGCCGGTCGGCGAGGTCGGTCACGCGTTCAGCGTAGCAGAGCGAGCCGCACGTGCACATTTCGGCATAGACAGCGACCGCCTGCATTCCTACAATGGCCGAAATGAGTCGTCGACGCCATTGCGACGGTGGCTCGTCTCATCGCGAAGCCCTGCCGAGCGTGTGTGAGCCGATAGGTGAGCAGCTCGCGGCGGCGCGCGCGATGAGGCAAGTAACCGTCGCCGAAGTCTCCGATCGATTGATGCTGTCGAGAGGCCAGGTCCTTGGCCTCGAACACGCTGATCCATCGGCCTTCTACGGTCCCGCTTACTACCTCAAGGCACTCCGCCGCTACATGGATTTCCTGGGTCTCTCCACGGAGCTGCTGGACGAAGCGGACCCGGCCGAGGAACTTGGCGGGTTGCGCATGACGCTCGCCGAGCCCGAGCCCGATCCCGCCCCGGCCTTCAACTGGTGGCCGTGGCCCCGCCCGCACAAAAGCGGCATGCCGTAGACGGAGAAGGGGACGGGTCCCGTTTTCCTTATAATCTCTGCACGGCGTCTCGAACGCCTTGCGGAGGACCCCTGATGATTCGTGTCTGTTCGAGCCTTGTCCTGATCGCGACTGTCGCCGCCTGCACCAGCGCGCCGCCCGTCGAGCCGGCGACCCTGGTCCTCCGCAACGGCAACATCATCACCGTCGAGGCCGGGACGCCACGGGCCGAAGCCCTTGCCATTCGTGGCGACCGCATCGTCGCGATCGGCGCCGACGAGGCCGTCCAGCCCTACATCGCCGAGGCCACCGAAGTGATCGATCTCGGCGGGAAGACGGCCATCCCGGGGTTCATCGAGGGGCACGGACACTTCATGGGCCTGGGCCAGTCCCGTATGGTCCTGGATCTGATGGACGCGACGAGCTTCGATCAAATCGTGACTATGGTCGGAGAGGCGGCGAGGACGGCCAAGCCTGGCGACTGGATTCTGGGGCGCGGATGGCACCAGGAGAAGTGGACGACCACGCCCTCTCCGTCGGTCGAAGGGTTTCCGTTTCACGATGCGCTGAGCAAGGTGTCCCCCGACAATCCCGTGCTGCTCGAGCACGCGAGCGGTCACGCCGCGTTTGCCAACGCCAGGGCCATGGAACTGGCCGGGGTGACCGCACGAACCGCAAGCCCCGCAGGCGGCGACATCATCAAGGATGCCCGCGGCCGCCCCATCGGCGTGTTCCGCGAGACGGCCTCCAGGCTGATCGACCGGGCGTTCGACGAGTGGGAAGCCAGCAAGACGCCGGAGCAGCGTGAGGCCGACGCGCGGCGGACGATGGACCTTGCGACCGAAGAAGCGCTGCGGAACGGCGTGACGAGCTTCCAGGATGCCGGCGTCGGTTTCGACACGATCGCACTCTATAAGCAGGTCGCCAACCAGGGTGAACTGGGCGTGCGCCTCTGGGTGATGGTCCGCGCCGCCAACGAGCGCCTGCGCGAGCAGCTGGCCAGGGAGAAGGTCGTCGGGATGGCCGACAACCGCCTCACGGTCGCGGCCATCAAGGTCAGCGCGGACGGTGCACTCGGCTCGCGCGGGGCGTGGCTGCTCGAGCCCTACGCGGATTCCCCGGGGAGCACCGGACTCAACACCACTCCCATCGCGAGCGTCGAGGAGACGGCCCGGATCGCCATGGACACCGGCACGCAGCTCGCCGTTCACGCCATCGGCGATCGCGCCAACCGCGAAGTGCTCAACGTGTACGAGGCCGCCTTCAGGGCCCATCCGGATGCAAAGGACCTGCGCTGGCGCATCGAGCATGCCCAGCATCTCCATCCGGCAGACATTCCCCGCTTCGGCCAGCTCGGCGTGATTGCATCGATGCAGGGCATTCACTGCACATCCGACGCGCCGTACGTGCTCGCGCGCCTCGGCCCCGAACGCGCCGAATCCGGGGCGTACGTCTGGCAGAAGCTGAAGACCTCCGGCGCGGTGGTGAGCAACGGCACCGACACGCCCGTCGAACGCATCGACCCCATCGCCAGCTTCCACGCGAGCGTCACGCGCAAGACAGCTGACGGCACGGTCTTCTTCGGCGACCAGCGCATGACACGCGAGGAGGCGCTCGAGTCGTACACGTTGAACGCGGCCTATGCCGCGAAGGAAGAAGACCTCAAGGGCTCGCTCGCCGTCGGCAAGCTGGCCGACATCGCCGTCCTCTCGAAGGATCTCCTCACGATTCCCGACGACGAGATCCGGACGACCGAGGTCGTGACCACGATCGTCGGCGGCAAGGTCGTGTACACGCAGTGATGCTGGGGCACATTCCCCGCTATCCCCTGGCAGCCCTGCCCACGCCGATTACCGACGCGATCCGGCTCCGCCAGGCGCTCGGCGGACCCTCCGTGTGCCCGCGCATCCTGATCAAGCGCGACGATCTGACCGCACTCGGCCTCGGCGGCAACAAGGCGCGAAAGCTGGAGTTCCTCGTGGCCGACGCACTGGCGCAAGGCGCGCACACGCTCGTCACGACCGGCGCCGTGCAGTCGAACCACGCCCGGATGACCGCCGCGGCGGCTCGCGTGGCGGGGCTTCGATCGGTGCTCGTGCTGACCAGCCGGGTGGAATCGCCCGCGCTCGAGGGCAACCTGCTCCTCGATCGGTTGTTCGCCGCCGACGTGCGATTCGTCGCCGCCGTGGACCCGATGCTCGCCGTCGGCGACGATGAGGCCGTGGTGGCCGAGGTCGTCCGCGAAGAGTCCGCCGCGGGACGGCAGGCCTATGTCATTCCCGTCGGCGGTTCGAGTGCGATCGGCGCGCTCGGGTACGTCGCGGCCACCGAGGAACTGCTCGGCCAGCTGCAGGCCATGGGCGTGGCGCCGTCGCGCCTGTACTACGGCAGCGGGTCGCGCGGCACGCAGGCCGGCCTGACGCTCGGCGCCAGACTCTACGGCGCACCCTATGCGCTGCGGGGCGTCGCGGTCAGCGCGGGCGAAGAAGAGAAGATCGAGCGGGCGCGCCGCGTGGCCAACGAGGCGGCTCAGCTGCTCGGTGTGTCGGCGCGAGTCGACACGAGCGATCTGCACACCGATCAGGGATTCATCGGCGAGGGGTACGGCATCCCGACACCGGAGGGACTGGACGCCATCGATCTCCTGGCCCGGACCGAGGCGATTCTGCTGGATCCCGTCTACACGTCGAAGGGGTTTGCCGCTCTCGTCGCCGACATCCGCGCGGGTGAGATCCCGCCGGGCGATACGGTCGTGTTCCTGCACACCGGCGGGGCGCCGGCGCTCTTCACCGCCGACTACGCACGGCGCCGCGCCGCGCGCTGAGGAGAAAACGCGGCGCCGGCCGATCCGGCACCGCGTCAGTGCTCGACCCGAGAGCTACTTGAGCACGCCCACCGCCTTCAGGATGGCAATCAAGACGCACGCGCCAACGATCGACACGAAGACGGACACGATGCCGCTGGTGATGGCGAGTCCCAGCAGACCGGCCATCCAGCTGCCCAGCCCCGCCCCGACAATCCCGACGATGATGTTCCACAGCGCGCCCATCTGCGCGTTCGTCTTCATCACAATGCTGGCCAACCAGCCAACGATCGCTCCGACGATGATCGTGATCAGCAGTCCCATGGTCCCTCCTCGAGAGGCGAAACGGCGTCGGGCGCAAGGTTACCTCATGACAGCCCCGACCGGCGGAAGATCGGCGTCTCGTCCGTATCTCCGGTGTCGGGCTTCCGACCTCATCAGTCGTTGGTCACCGCCTTCCCCATTTCGGCGGCGGAGACGGGCGTCGACGGACCGTGGAAGATCCCGTTGAACAGCAGCTTGAACGTCGCGCGCGGTTGTGCCCGGAAGTCCACCTGTGATGCGTAGGTGACCACCAAGCCTTTCCCCACGCGGAACGACAGTACGTTGGCCTGATCTTCGAGATACTCCTGGCCGAGCAGCCATCCACTCTGCAGGATGTTCTCGCGCGGATACCTCGACACGACCGTGGCGTCCATGCCGAATCCCGGCCGCAGGCGATAGGCCTGGTCGGACTCGAAGAAGATGGGCCAGGCCTCGGGCATGCCCCACGCGACGGGATTGGCGGGATCGAACTCGTTCTGCAGGAGCGACCCCGGGCAGTAGAAGAGCGACGTCGGGTCCGCCACGCGATCGCGAAGCGTCTGCATCAGCCGCGCCGGGCTGCTGAACGCGTCCCGGAGCGCCTGATCCACCGCGCCCGCCGACACCTGGCCGCCAGCCACGGTCGTCTGTTGCGGGCCGAACCGCGGCGGCGCTTCGGGAAGCACCTTCTCGATGGGCAGGTCCAGGAGATCACGCGCCGTCTCGACGGCATTGCCGATGGCAAGCAGCGTGCCCCCGTTCTCGACATATGCCGCGAGCTTCTTCCAGCCCTCCTCGCCGACACCGAACGCCCACGACCATTCGGCCGGGTCGTGGCGCTTCGAGTCCAGGCCGTTGACGATGCGCGCGCGGGTGGTGTTGGCGGGGAGCAGGATGACGTCGTACTTCTGGTTCAGGTCGCCGGCGAAGTCCTGGGACTTCACGATCTCGTGGTTGATGCCGTACTGCTCGAGGATCCACAACAGCCAGCCGCCCGGCATGTTGTTGGCGCCCTTCCAGAGCCCGACCTTCGTGCCCGGATCGAGCTTGAAGCCTTCGACCGCGGGCATCTGGTCCACGCCGGAGACCACGAGACCGAGATCGGCCGCGGCTCTCGTGACAATCGGCTGCGAGACGTCGGTGGCCGGAATGATGAAGGTACCAGGCGCATGTCCGTCGAACGCCACCGCCGATCGGAACGTGGGGACACTGGCCTTCTGCAGCTCCGCGACGAGCTTGAACACGCCGTAGGACTCAGGCCCGACGAGATACGCCGACCTGGGTCGCGCCGGCACGGGGACGGTAATGGGCTTGACGGCCTTGACGATCTCGAGCGGCGCATCGAACGGTTCGTCGATCTGATCGACCGTCACGCCCATCAGCATCCAGAGCGTGTGGCCGGTCACATCGTATGGCCGCTCGGGCGGACCGCCCGGGAACACACGGAGGTCCGGGTACACCTGCTTCTCGAGCATCGTCTTGGCGAAGGCGCCGTATGGCTGCGCCGTCCTGACCACGTAGGAACCGGCCGGATACTGCGTGCCGTTGGCCTGGAACGCGGCCGTCGCGCGATGAATCTCGACGTCGGCCACTTCGAGGATCTCGAGCATCTCGTAGGTCGCGAACTGGTCGCGCTGCGTGGCCGGCACGACGAAGGCGTAGGGCCCCTTGTCGTAGGTCGACCAGTCGCGATGCACGCGATAGAAGTTGTAGAGCCACTCGCGTCCGTACTTCGCCACGTGCGAGATGCCGGCCAGTGCCGCCGTGACGCCGTAGTCCACCTGCTGGCCGAGCGTCCACGTGTCCTTCGAGTACGGCACCGGAAAGTTCCAGCGCGGTTCCTGCGGGCCGAGCGGCCGTCCGCGCTGCGGGTTGACGAACGGATCCGCGAGGTTCCCGCCGCTGTTGGCGATCTCGGTGAGAATCCGCGGCTGCCCGTGATAGACCATGTACTGCCGCGCGGGGGTCCACATGTCGTAGGACTGGTTCCACGCCACGCCTTCCTTGCCTTCGCCGATGAGCGCGGAGGCCATCGCCTGCCCCACGGTCGCCTGGCCGAGTGCGAGCAGCGGATGGATGTTCACGTCGAAGGGGTCGGTGAACGGCGGCACGAAGATCCGCGAGCCGTTCGGTCCCTGCTGGTGCATGTCGTGCGAGATGATCGGCTTGTACGTGTTCTGGACGAGCTCGATGTTCATCCGCGTTTCCTTCTGGGTGAACATGAACCAGTCGCGGTTGTCGTCGTGTCCCACGTACTTGTGGTACAGGTCCGGGAAGACGCGGTTGAACGGCGTGCCCCTGGTCTTGTACCAGTGGTCGATCACCAGGTGCTGGCCGTCGGGGTTGACCGACGGGATCAGCAGAACGACCGAGTTGTCGAGGATCTCGCGCGTGAAGGGCGAGCTCTCCGTCGCCAGGCGATGGACAATCTTGATGATGGCCTGCCCGTTCGACACCTCGGTCGAGTGAATCGTGGCGTAGAGCAGGTAGAAGGGCTTGCCTTCGGCCGCGAGCTTCTGGGCCTCCGCGTCCGACAGGCCACGGGGATCCGCCAGCCGGCGGTTGATTTCGACGAGCCGGTCGAACCTGGCCAGGTTCTGCGGCGAGCTGATGCGCACCAGCGCATAGTCGTGCCCCATCGTCGTCTTGCCGATGACCTCGAAGCGGACCCGGTCGGTCTGCTTCGCGAGCAGGGCGAAGTACTCGAGCACCTTCGGGTATGGCGCAAGCTCGCCGTCGGCCCCGATCGTGATGCCGAAGTACTGGTCCGGCGCGGGCACCGACTGGGCGGCGCCTGGCGCGGCGAGCATGAAGGCGAGTCCGATGACGGCGAGAGCGCGGCTGACGTGAAGACGCATGGCAGAATCCTCCGGGCGATCCGACTGGATTCTACCGTAGCCGGCGGCCCGGCTCCCGCAGGCGGCTCGGCGGCGGCCGGCCGCTACTGTTTGCGAGCCCGGGTGTAGCGCGGGCCACGGATGGCCAGGTCCACCGCATCGGACGGAGAGGCCATCACGTAGCCATCGGCGCGCGCGTCCCGCACGAACTGCCCGTCCACCTTGTGGATGCGCAGGCGGACCAGCTGATCTTCGCTGAGCGTCGTGAACCCGACGGCCCGCATCTCCCGGATGAACGACGGCGTCACCCGATGGATGCGGAACCTGACCAGCTCGTCGCTGCCGAGGCCGCTCAAGCCGAGCGCCTCGAGCTGGTCGATCTCTTCGAGCGAAACCTTGTGGATTCGCATGCGGATGAAGTCGTCCGGCAGCAGGCCGCTGTAGCCCCTGGCGGCCAGGCCCTGGACGAACTCGGGGGTCACGCGGTGAATACGGAGACGCACGAGGGTGCCGGCATCCGGCGTCCCGAGGCCCGCTTGCCGCAGGGCGCGCACGGCGGCAGGCGTTGCGCCGTGAATGCGGAAGCGGACCTGGGTGTCGGGATCGAGCTCGCGGTACCCGAGAGCGGCCAGTTCGCGAACGGTGGCCGCGTCCACACGGTGGATGCGCATGCGGGTGAGGTCGTCGAGCGCCAGACGAGGATAGCCGACCTGCGCCAGGTCGCGCACGTAGTCCGTCGTGACGTCGATGACCGCCAGCCGGAGGAGATCGGAAGGCGTCAGCGACGAATAGCCCAGCCCCGCCATGGCAGAGATGAAGGCAGGACCCGGGTCGAAGGTATAGCGGCCGGCGCCCTTGCCATCTGCGAATGAGCCGCTGAAGCGGAACGTGCCTGCTTCGCGCGTCAGGTTGAAGCCCACGTCATTCGCGACGCCGGAGAAGACGGCGCTCGGCGCGCCCTGCAGATCGGCAGCCGGAACTCCGAAACCCCAGCGGCTGTCCCCGGTCTCGCTCCGCAGGTTGAACTGCACGCGCGTCTGCCCATCGTCACGGACCCGGTCCTGCCGTGTGTCGGCCGTCCAGTCTCCCGTGACGGGTTGGCCCGCCTGCTCCTCTTCGGGTGCCCGCGGCATGGCCGCCGAAGCGGACCACGCCAGCCCAAGCATCACGACAACGATTCCGGTCAGTCTGCGCATCACAGTCTCCGAAAAGGGGTCAGGCGTCTTTGTTCTGCGCAGGTGTCGCAGAAAGAAAGGCGCCTGACCCCTTTCTTGGATGGTCGGACCCGGCCGGTGGTTGGAACGCCTATTTCGCGAGGATTTCCTGGAAGAACGCCAGCGCGCGGGGATCCCGGGACTGGCCGAGCCAGAACATCGCCTGCCTGCGCACAGCCGGGTTGGAGTGCAAGCGCGCCACGTCGATGAGCTTCGGCACGCCTTCGCTCTTCGGCAGCTGGCTGAGCGCGAACACCGCGCGTTTCTTCACGTCGGTGTCCGGGTCACGCGCCAGGGCCTCCGAGATGGCGCCAACTGCCTCGTCGCCCGCTCGCTGGGCGAGCCAGAAGAGCGCCTGTCCGCGCGCGTGCGCCGTCGATCCGGCTCGCGCCACCTCGATCATGGCATCGAGCGCGGTGGGGTCGGCGTGCATCGCGATCGAGGAGAGCGCGCCGTCGGCGACGCGGCGTCCGCCGGTCCCGGCAAACGACCGGAGAAGGGCGACGCTCTCCGCCGACGGGACACCGCTCAGCCAGAGCACTGGCCGTCCCCCCGCATCGATGCTGCAGCCGTCGGAGAACATCCGAATCCGCGTCACGGCACGATGCTCGACGCGGTAGAAGACGCGCACGACCGACGGGCCTTCCAGCTTCACGGCCGTCGCGGGCGGCGCTCGACGCGTCGTCTCGCTCCACTCGCACATGAAGTGATCGCCGGCGATCACAGGCACTTCGTACGCAATCCAGGCGGGCCCCGCCGTGCCGGCGACGTGCCGCTCGATCGCCGCATCGAGGGGTCCCGAGAGGGCTCTGGTCTCGACCGTGGCGTTGCCAATCGAAGCCGGCTGGGCCGCAGCCTGGCCGACCGACAGGCATCCGATCAGGGTCGCGAGTGCGGTCAGCCTCATGACACCACCTACTTGCCAAGGATCTCGAGCAGGTAATCCATCGCGACCTTCGACTTCATCAGCGACAGCTTCTGGACGATGTCTCGCTTCAGCTCGGGGTCGGATTCCCTGCGCGCGATGGCGACGAGCGCTTCGGCGTTTCCCTGGACGAACAGCGACTGGGTGACGGTCCGCTTGATCTCGCCGTCCTTCTCCTTGTCGTAGAGCGCCACCAGGGCCTCGCCCGTCCGCTCGGCGCCCATCGTCCCGAGCTGCCGGACGGCCGTGCGGCGGAGGTCGGCGTTCGGCTCGGTGTTGGCGAGCTCGATGAGGCGTGCCGCATCGCCGCCGACGAAGAGCGCCTGGAGAATCTGTCGCTTGACGTCGATCGTCGTCTCCTTCTGGTAGAGCTGTCTCAGCTCCTCGCGCGCGCCCATGACGCCCAGCTGGCGCACGGCTTCCTGCCGAAGCTCGGGCGACTGTTCGCTCGTGGCAGCGGCCAGCACGCGTTCGCGGTCGCCGGACACCATGTAGGCGCGGAGAATCTGCCGCTTGACGTCCACGTCTCCCGTGGCGGCATAGATCTCGGCCAGGACCTGGCGGTTCTCGCGGGTGCCGTGAATACCGAGGTACTGGACGGCCTTGCGCTGGACGTCTGGATTGCCCGCGCCGCGGGCGATATCGGCCAGCACTTTGCGGGCTTCGGGCGATCCGCTCTGTGCCAGCACGAACAGGGCGCGTTCCTTGAGGCGGGGCGACTGCGTGCCGGCCAGGAACTTCTGGAGCAGCGGAACGGCCTGTGCGGGGTCGGAATGCTGCAGGCCCTGGATGGCCAGGAGCTTCAGCTCCTCGTCCGACTGCGCTTCGGGACGAACCGGCTGGCCGACGTTGCGCCGGACCTCGATCTCGAGCGCCCGGGCATCGCCCGTCCAGCGGCTGGCCGGATAGGACTTCATCAGCTCCGACAACGTGGCGAGCGCATCGGCGTGCTGGGCGAGCTTGCTCTGCGCGTACGCGAGCCAGTACATCGCCGCGTCCACGCGGGCGGCCCTGGCAGCCGCCACGCTGGCGAAGCGCTCCGCGGCGCGGGACCACTGCGCGTTCTCGAGCGCTTCCTGGCCGGCTTCGTACCGGTCCTCGATGCGCTCCAGCCGATCCTGTTCCCGCTCCCGGCGCTCCTGTTCCCGCTCGCGTGCGGCCTGCTCGCGTTCACGCTCCGCGTCCTGCCGATCGCGATCGGTGGCGGCAGCGCCCGCCGCCTGTGTGTGCAGTGCCACCGTCGACGCGTGTGCCATCGGCGCGAGCGCCAGCGTCGAGAGAAGCCCGGTCATCCTGACAATGCTGAACACGTTCATCGATTCTGCTCCTGCCTGGCGGAACGCAGGTTCCGCGGGGCGATCTCTGTTGGCGTCCCTACGTCACCGGGACGCCTGGCAGCGCCGGGCGCTCCTGTCGATCCCGCATCTGGGACGTCATCACGCGCATGCGGAAGAGGATGCCGCGCGACTCGATCCGTGCCCGCAGCCGCTGCAGTTCCTCGGTCGTCGTGTCGTCTCCGCCGTTGGCGACCTCGATCAGCACTCGCTCCAGGTCGTCGAGCACGCCGGCCAGCGCGGCTTCGCCCGCATCGTCGGCCGACTGCCGGAGCAGGCGGTTGTCGGCCACGAGATCCGCGGCACGGGTACGCTCACCGGCCGGCACGAGCGGCGCGGCCGGGTCCTGGTTGAGGAGCTCGACAATCACCATCTGCGATCGCTCGAGGTGATCGCCGACGGCGACGAGCAGCACCCGCTCGGTCGCGGCGCCTGATGCGGCGGGGTTCGTGGCCGCGGGAACCGGGCTCGCCGGCTCCCCGGACCAGCGGCCCGCGACGAACGCCGCCAGCACGATCGACGCGGCCGCACCCGCCAGCGCGAGCCGACGCGGCGCGAACCACGTTCGCCACCCGGAGCGACGGGACTCGGACAGCTTCTGCTCGACACGCGCCCACATCACGCGCTCGAACCCTTCCGGGGCCGGCTCGGCGTCGTGAGAGGAGACGAGTCCGAGCACCTGCGACAGCCGGGTCAGCTCCGCCCGGCAGGGCTCGCACGCCGCCAGGTGTCGGACGGCGCACGTGCGCTCCTCGGGCGTCTCTTCACCGTAGTAGTGGAGGACGAGCGTCTCGTCGGAGAGGTGCGCCGTGTCGGGTGTCGGTCGATCGTGTGGCATTCGCGTGACTCGCCGTCGTCAGACGTATGGCTCGAGCGCCCCGCGCATCTTGCGCACCGCGCGGAAGATGCTGTGCTTGGCGGCGCTCGTCTTCAATCCGAGCGCTTCCCCAATCTCGTCGATGGACAGACCGTCCACATGCCGGAGGGTGAACGCCGCCCGCTCGAGCGCCGTCAACAGGCTCATGGCCTCGGCCACGCGCTCGCGGATCTCCCCGCTCTCGGCCAGCCGATCCGGCTGCACCGGCCGGTCGCTCGTCCGCTCGCTGAGCGGGCCCTGTGCGAGGTCCGCGGGGTCGTGCGTCAGCTCCCGGTGGCGACGTGAGCGGATGAGATCGATCGAACAGTTCACGGTGATCCGGTGCAGCCATGTCCGCACGTCCGCCCGCTGCTCGAACTGCCCGAGTTGCCGATGCGCCTTGAGCCACGCCTCCTGAACGGCGTCCTCGGCATCCGCCGCACTTCCCGTCAGGCGCTGGGCCACGGAGAAGAGATATCGACTGTGACTCTCGACGAGGGTCCGGAACCCGTCGGGATCGCCCGCGCAGGCCCGGGCCAGGGCCGTCCGGTCGGCTTCATGCATTCCTGGTTCTTTGACGGTCCCGCCCGGATTCGGTTGGGTCACGAACCGGCCTCACCGGCCGGCGCCGGGGCGGCCCGGCAGGCGCTGCGGCCCGTCCGCGGTACGGCCGCGGCGCCGAGGTTCGACGTCTGCGTGCCACCGACTCGAGCGCCAGGGCGATAGGATTGGGAGATGGACCCACGTTACCCCACCGGCCGGTTCACCTTCGATCCCGACATCACGCCGGCGAAACGCGCAGCCTGGATGACCGCCATTGGCGCCTTCCCCTCCGAACTGAAGCAGGCGCTCGCCGCACTTCCGCCCGCCGCCCTCGACGTGCCGTACCGTGAAGGTGGCTGGACCGCCCGACAGGTCGTGCATCACGTGGCGGACAGCCACATGAACGCGTATGTCCGGTTCAAGCTGGCGCTCACCGAGGACAACCCGCCCCTCAAGCCGTACGAACAGGCGGATTGGGCCGAGTTCGTCGACTCGCGGACCGAAGACCCGTCAGTCTCGGTCCTAATCCTCGAGGGCGTGCATCGACGGCTGCACGCGGTGCTGGGCTCGCTCTCCCCGGAGGCCTTCGCGCGGACGGCGTTCCACCCCGAACACGGGCCCGTCACGGTGGACTGGCTGCTCCAGCTATACGCGTGGCACGGCCGCCACCACATCGCGCACATCGGGATGGTCCCGCGGTAGACCCGAGGCGGTCGCCTGGACCGTCGAATCGGGCGGCGGGCCCTGCGCGAACAAAGCGATCGGAAGCAGACGGGCGACGAAGGCCGGGGTCGGGAGACGAGTCCGACGGAGAATCAGGCAGCCGCTTCGGACATGCGCCAGGCGGCCTGGATGACCTTCGCGGCCCAGTCGTAGATCGTGTGCTCCTCGACGCGGAGACGCAGGCCGCGCATCCGGCGCTCCTGCTCGGCCGGCGGCATCGAGAGCGCGTCGTGGAGCGTGTTGGCGAACTCGTCGACGGCGAACGGATTGACGTCCATCGCCTCGCGCAGCTCGCGCGCCGCACCGGTGAAGCGCGACAGGACCAGCACACCGCCGAGGTCGGGCCGCGACGCAATGAACTCCTTCGCCACCAGGTTCATGCCATCGTGGAGGGACGACACCACGCACACGTCCGCCGCCCGATAGAGCGCCGCCACGTCCTCCGCGCCGTGATGCTGCCGCCAGTAGATGACGGGCCGCCAGGTGTCGGTGCCGTGCCGTTCGTTGATGGCCGACACGGCCAGATCCACGTCGTCGCTGATGGAGCGATAGCGGGCCAGGTGTTCGCGGCTCGGCGCGCCGACCTGCAGCATCGTCACGCGGCCGCGCCACTCCGGATACCGCTCGAGCATGCGCTCGAAGGCCTTGATGCGCTCCGGAATCCCCTTCGTGTAGTCCAGGCGATCCACGCCGAAGATGAGACGCTCGTCGCGAAGGCCCAGCCGCTCGCGTGTCGTGCGCAGGTCCGCCTCGCGTGCCACGCCTCTGGGCAGCTTGCCCCACGGCTCCGGATCGATGCTGATCGGGAACGGCCGCACGTACGTGGCGTGGCCCTTCCGCACGACCGCGAAGTGCTCGCGATCGATGCGTGCCTCGAGGCCCGTATCCACGCTGTCGAAGAAGTTGTTGCAGTGGTACTGGATATGGAACCCGAGCAGATCGTTGCCGAGCAGCCCGTCGAGGATCTCGTCTCCCCATGGGCAGATGCGGAACGCCTCGCTGTTCGGCCACGGAATGTGCCAGAACTGGCAGACGATCGTATCCGGCCGCGCTTCCTTGACGATGCGGGGCAGGAGCGCGAAGTGGTAGTCCTGGACGAAGACGATGGCCCTCGAATCGCCGATCTCGTCGATGACCGTGCCGGCAAAGCGCTCGTTCACGCGGCGGTACTGATCCCAGTCGCGCTCGTCGAACTCCGGGCGGGCGTACGCGATGTGACAGAGCGGCCAGAGCGCGTTGTTCGACAGCCCGTAGTAATAGCCGTCCTCTTCTTCCTGCGTCAGCCAGACCCTCCGGAGCGTGTAGGACGGCTTGTCCGGCGGCACGGCCACGCGGCCCTGCGGGTCCACGACATCGCGATCGCCCGTGCCGCTGCCATGAGCCACCCAGGTCCCCCCACATGCGCGCATGACGGGATCGAGGGCGGTCACGAGGCCGCTCGCCGGCCTCAGCCACGATACAGAGGTCGTCTCACGCCCGCGGCCGAACCACGATCGCCAGCCGACCCTGGCCGGGTGAACGCGCTTCATGTGGATGTAAGGCTCGCGGTTGGCGACCACGATGAGTTTCGTGTTGGCCAGACGCGGACCGAGAGCCGCCATGAGCTCGGAGGCATTCATGTGTCCAGACACCTTACTTGCGAGCGGTCAACCACCTCAAGAGCGTATCGACGTCCGCGATACCGTCGAGCTGGTGGGAGGCGTCGGTCTGGCGATTGCCGACCAGCACCCCGATGCCCCGACCGATGGACCTGAACGCGTCCTCGTCCGTCACGTCGTCGCCGAGAAAGACGGTCCACGGAGCCAGACCGGTCCGCGCTTCCACGTCCTCGGCGATCCACGTCGTGGCGTCGCCCTTGTGGCAGGCGAGATTGGGCAGATACTCGACGACCAGCGACCCTTCGAGCCTCCTCAGACGGCCGGCCGCCAGCCACGGAGCGGCGCACGCGTCGGCGACCGCGAGCGCCGCTGAGCGGCAATCGTAGGCGACGGCCCGCACGTGCACCGCCACCGACACCGCCTTGTCCTCGAGCAACGCACCCGGAAACCGGTCCACGACCGTCTCGAGGACCGGCAGCAGTTCCTGGACATCGGCCCGCGCCAGCTCGAGATGCGGATGCTGCCAGTGCCGCCCGTCCTGCTCGATCTCCATGCCGTGCAGGCCCGCATAGTAGGCGTGCGGCGGAAGCGGCGCGCGCCGCCGCAGGTCGGCGATGCGCCGTCCGCTCACGATCCCCGCAAACGTCAGGTGTGCAGCCGCAATGTCCCGCAGCCATTCGCGGCGGACCTCGGTCAGCATCGGGGCCGCGGGATTCGGATGAAACTCCGCCAGCGTGCCATCGAAGTCTGCCAGGACGATCAGAGGTTCATCGCGTGGGAATCGTTCGATGGCTTGCTGGACATCCGCAAGCATCTGTCTAGTGTATCGTCCAGCGCCGAAGAACACCTCTTGACATCGCTCCGGCTTCCGGCGCAAGGCCGGATCCCTGGCCTTACCGGCGTGTCACGATGATGGCGGCGAGCACGACGAGCGCCGTGCCAGTGACACCCTCGAGCCATCGACGCGCCATCGGCCGCGCAAGAGACCGGCGCACGCGGTCGAGCCCTGCCGCCCACGCCGCGTGGAAGAGGAGGGCCATCAGTACGTGCGATGCCGCGAGCAGCACGTAATAGCCCCGCGACGAGCCCGCAGGCACGAACGTGGGGACCGCGACGAGATAGAACGTGACGATCGCGGGGTTGAGGAGGTTGACGACAAGACCCTCGCGCAGGCTCGGACCGAGATCCGACGGCGTGAACGCCATCGGCCCACCCTCGAGAAATGGCAGCCCGCCGTCATGCAGGCAGACGGCGCGCACGAGGCTGCGCGCGCCGAGCCAGCCGAGGTAGAGCGCGCCAATCACACGGACGGCCGCGAGCCAGTCAGGCGACCGCGCCACGAGCACCGCCAGGCCAAGGCCCGCAGCCACGGCGTGTGTCGCATTGCCGGCCGCCGCACCAAGGGCCGCGGCAAGGCCAGCCGGCCTTCCACCGGCGAGCGTGTTGCGCACGACGACCGCCGTCGTGGCGCCAGGCGTCGCGACGAGGACGGCGGTGAACGCGAGGTAGGCGAGGTACGCGAACGCGGCTACTTCCTCAGGACCGCCGCAGCCGACGTCGCCTCGCCGAAGCAGCGCTTCTCCCCCGCGTCCACCCGCACCGACAGGCGATTCATCGCCGACGGCAGCGGACATGTCGTCCACGGGTTGCAGGCGCACGGCGGGTTGCGGGTCGTTGCAGTCCAGTACCACCTGGCCGTCAGTGGCCTTCGGTGCGTGGTGACACGGTCGGCGCGCCGTCCCGATTCGGCAAGGCGCAGCACGCCGCCTGTCGCCGGCTCTCCGTTGCAGGTCAGCGTCTGGCCGTCGGCAGCCTTGATCGTCACGTCGCTCACCAGCGCTCGCGACAGGGCCTTCATGCGCGCCATCTTATACCCCCCATACGCGTCCAATGCGCAATGGCGCCACCAGGTGTCGGGTCAGCAGCCGCCTCGACAGGTTCCCACCAGACCACCAGCATCGCCACCGTCTCGGCGCCGAGCAGCAGAGCCGCCACCGTCAGGTGAAGGATCTGCACGACGGGCGCCAGCGAGATGTAGGCCATGACGGCGCCGAGGAGGACCTGGACACCGGCAGCCGTGGCGACCACGTACGACCATCGGTGAATCGCACGTGTCGACGTGCGGTTCGCCCAGACCGTCAGCATGAGCCCGAGCGCCAGGCCCAGCACCGCCAGCGCCGAATCGCGATGCAGGGCGTCGACCCAGCCGACGGTCGAGAGCGCCTCCGCGCGGGGCGTGCCGGCGTCGAGCGCATGGTCCACGCCTTCGCGGACCTGGGTGCCAATCGCGACCTGCACCAGAGTCACGATGATCAATGCCATCGCGGCCACCGAGAGGGCGTGGCGCTCGGGCCGCCACCAGAGCGCGCGCCTTCGGCGAGCCTCGCCGGACCATGTCGGCGCGTAGAAGGCGTAGACCGTCGCATAGAGGAGGAGCGAGACGATGACGAGCGCAACGATCATGTGCGCCGTGACGATCCACGGCGCGAGTTCGTGGGCGACGACGCGGCCGCCCAGCCATCCCTGGTAGCCCGTGAGGAGCAACGCGGCCACGGCCGGCCAGAGGATGTGCCGATCGCGCCGGTGATGGCGCCAGGCAGAAACGGCGGTGGCGAGGACGAAAAAACCGACCGTGACCCCGAGCAGACGGTTCAGATACTCCGTCCACATCAGCGTCGGGTTGAACTGTGCGGGATCGAATCGAGGTGGCAGGTCCGCCACCGACGCCGGCGGGATCCAGCCGCCGAAGCAGCGCGGCCAGTCGGGGCAGCCCAACCCGGCGCCCGAAGCCCGGACCAGGCCGCCAACGAGAATCAAGAGGTAGGTGATCGCGGTCGTGCCGAGCGCGAGCCGCTGAAAGGGGGTCAGTCTCCGGCGCACCTGCCCATTATGTGACCGCCCGTCAGAAAGTGGCGGATTCGCCCCAGATGATGAGTGGCCGCCCCGTCCGTGCCTGGCGAGATCGAACCGTCATGACATCCCTCCTGCTGGAACAAGCGACAAGCAGGCGGCCTTTCCCTCACGACCAGGTTGGCGCGGAGCCGCGAGCCCGTTCCCCTTGGTGACGGCCGGGCGCGGAACGTTTCGTTCGGCTCCTGACGCTTGCGTGGGATGGGCTGGCGATGGCACGTGCGAGGTGCGGAGTGCAGTCTGCGGAGGAGGGTGCAGAGCGCAGAGTGCGAGTTCACCAGTGTAACAATCCGGTGGCGAAGGCAGTCAAGTGATCCATGCCCTTGCTTTCCGACGCCCGGCTGGCACTTCGGCTTCTGGCCGCGAGCCCCGTCTTCACG
>CAZJBN010000001.1:52718-120857 GCA_964543955.1 uncultured Bifidobacteriaceae bacterium | reverse complement strand
CGAGGTGGGCCGGTCGAACGACGGTGACGGGTTCGACAACATGTCGTATCCGATCTTCGAGTACCTCCGCGACCACACCACGACCCTGACGGGACTTGCAGCCGTGCAGTTCGGCGGCGGCCCGCTCAGCCTCGGCGGTGCCGGAACAAGTGAGCGCATCTTCGGGAGCGTCGTCTCGCACGACTACTTCGATGTGCTCGGCACCCGCCCCGCACTCGGCCGGTTCTTTCGGCCCGACGAGGACGAAGTGCCCGGTGCGCGGCCGGTTGTCGTGCTCAGCCATGCGTTCTGGACCCGGCACTTCGACGCGAGCCCCGACGTGCTGGGGCGGTCGGTGCGCCTCAACAACAGCGACTTCACCATCGTCGGCGTGGCCGAGGCCGGGTTCCAGGGCGCGACGTTCGTGGGCACGGACGTCTGGCTGCCCGTCGCGATGATCGCCGTCGCCACAGGGCAGGAAACGGCTGGGATTCTCGACGAGCCGCGCGACGTGTGGATGATGGCCGTCGGCCGACTCGGGACCGGCGTCAGCCAGGCACAGGCGCAGGCCGAACTCAATGCGCTGCTCGACAGCTTCAGGCTCGAGGAGGCGCGAGTGAATCCGCGCTATGCCATCGCCGTCGGGCCAACCGGCGGCATCCCGGGGCCCATGCGCCTGCCCTTTGCCTGGTTCCTCGGCCTCTTGTTCACGATGACAGCGGCCCTCGTGGCCATCGCCTGCACGAACGTGGCCGGCATGCTCCTCGCGCGCGCGGCAGGCCGCCGCCGGGAGATGGCAACCCGGCTGGCCATTGGTGCCGGCCGCGGCCGCCTCCTCGCCCAGCTCCTCACCGAGACGCTCGTGCTGTTCGTCGCGGCGGGCCTCGCCGCCATTCCCCTGACCCTCGGCCTGATCCGCCTGCTCGAGCGCTTTCTGCCCGCGCTTCCCGTCCCCATCAACCTGGACGTCACGGTCAACATCCGCGTCGTCACCTTCGCGATGGTGACGGCTCTCGCAACGGCCGTCGCCTTCGGTCTGGCACCCGCCCGCCATGCGCTCGCGGGCAATCTGGCGCCGCTGCTGCACGGCGGCACAGCCACGGCCGACCGCCGCCGGTTCCGCCTGCGGAATGCTCTCGTCGTCGCCCAGGTCGCGCTGTCGCTGACGCTCGTGGTCGTCGCGATGCTGTTCGCGCGGACCCTCCAGACGGCAGCCACCATTGACTCGGGGTTCAGGACCGCCGGCGTGCTGATCGCGTCCGTTGACGTGTCCTTGTCCGGCTATCGCGGACAGCGGGCGGTGGCGCTCGCGGAACGCTTCACCGAGCGCCTGGCCGGCATCGACGGCGTCACGTCGGCCGCCGCGGCGCGGATGATCCCGCTGCAGGGAAGCGGCTTCGGCCTGGGCAGCATCCGCGTTCCCGGGGCGCAGGGGCCGCGCGAGGACGGGCGATGGGAGGCGGACTGGGACGTGGTCTCGCCTGACTACTTCCGCACCGTCGGGATGGACATCGTCGACGGCCGCGCGTTCTCCCCAATCGATCGCGAAGACGCGCCGCTCGTCGCCATCGTCAACGAGACGCTTGCCGCACGCGCCTGGCCTGGCGGGTCCGCTGTTGGACACGCGTTCTACCAGCGGGCGAACCCCGACAGCGAGCGGCCGGTCGTGGTGATCGGCGTGGCACGCGATGCCCACTATCGCTACCTCAGCGATCCGCCACGGCCCTTCATCTACGTGCCGATGGCGCAGCAGCCGGCCGGCCAGATCCAGTTCTATGTCCGACACGGAGGCCGCCCTGTCGCTGCCGACGTGCGTGCCGCGATGGCCGCTGTCGAACCGAACGTGCCCGTCGTCATGCTGCAGTCGTTCGAGGATGCCGTGGCTGTTGGCCTGGTGCCGCAGCGCCTCGCGGCCTGGATTGTGGGGAGCGTGGGAACCGTGGGCCTCCTGCTCGCGGCGCTCGGCCTCTATGGCCTGATGGCGTTTCTCGTCGTCCAGCGGACGCGCGAGATTGCCATCCGGATGGCGCTCGGGGCATCCGGGGCCACCGTGCGGGGCATGGTGATTCGGCAGGCGGCGTGGCTGGCCGGCACGGGAGGGCTTCTGGGACTGGGACTGGCGGCGGGAGCAGCATCGCTGGCGCGGGGCCTGCTGGTCGGCGTCGGTCCGATGGATCCCGTGTCGTTCGGCGCGACGGTCATCGTCCTGGCGGCGGTCCTCCTCGCCGCATGCTGGGCCCCTGCACGGCGGGCGGCGCAGACCGAGCCGGCGGAGGCGTTGAGGGCGGAATAGTCGGAAGAATGCGGCGTGCGGTGCACAGGGCACTCCCTCCCCTCCCCCACCATCCACCGTGGTAGCATGCCGGCCATTCAGGAGGCAGCCACCCCATGAGCAGGCTCACCCGTCGGGAATTCGTCCAGGCTGGCACGGCGGCCGGCGTTGCCCTTGCGACGCCGGCGCCGATCTTCGGTCGCTCGGCGGCCCTCCAGACGGGCATCAAGCCGGTCGTGATCGCCTCGTCGAACGGCAACCGCTACAAGAACGGCGGGCCGCAGACAGGTGTCCACCTCGCGTTCGACATGATCACGAAGGGCACCGACGTGCTCGACGCCCTCGTCGCCGGCGTCAATCTCTGCGAGCTGGATCCTGAGGACACGAGCGTCGGCTTCGGCGGCTTGCCGAACGCCGAAGGCGTCGTGCAGCTCGATTCGTGCTGCATGCACGGCCCGACGAAGCGTGCGGGGGGTGTCGCCGCCATCGAGGGCGTGAAGGCCCCGTCGCTCGTCGCGAAGGCCGTCCTCGAGAACACCGATCACCACCTGCTGGTCGGCGCCGGAGCGCAGGCCTTCGCCCGAAACATGGGGTTCACCGTCGAGGACGACCTGAACACGCCCGAATCGCGCAGCCGCTGGCTCGAGTGGAAGCGCCGCATCGATCCGGAGCACTACCTCGATCCGAAGAAGCGGGGCGAAGCCATGATGATGGCAGGCCTCAGCATGGTCCGGGACGGCCTGATCGATCCCGACCACTTCTACGGCACGATCAACTGCGACGGCGTCAACAGCAAGGGCGATGTCTGCGGCGTCACTACCACGAGCGGACTGGCGTGGAAGATCCCCGGACGCGTGGGTGACTCGCCGATCCTGGGCGCCGGGCTCTACGTGGACAACGAAGTCGGCGCGGCCGGCTCGACGGGGCGCGGCGAAGCCAACCTGTACAATCTCTGTTCCTTCCTCATCGTCGAGCAGATGCGCATGGGCAAGACACCCAAGGATGCGGGCATGGAAGCGCTCCGGCGCGTGCAGACGAACACGGTCGAGAAGCGGCTCCTCAACTCGCGCGGCCTGCCCGCCTTCGGCCTCAACTTCTACATCGTCAATCGCAAGGGCGAGTATGCCGGCGTGTCGATGTACCCGGCCACGTTTGCCGTGTGCACCGAGAACGGCCCGCAGACGCTCCCCACCGAGTCGCTTCTCCAGGGCAAAGCGGGCGAATGAACGGGCGGCCCCTGGCGGCCATCGCCGGACGCATGGCAGGCGCCATCGCCCTGGCGGCCATCGCCGCGTGCGGAGGCGGACCCGGGACAAGTCGTGCCGGGGGCGCGCCAACAGCGTCGGACGCGACGGCGTTTCTCGCGCAGGTGGACGCACGGATGCTCGAGCTGGGAACGACGCTCGGCCGCGCGGGATGGGTGCAACAGAACTTCATCACAGTCGACACCGAAGCCTTGAACGCCAGGGCCACCCAGGCGTTCAGCGAGGCCGTCGCGACATTCGCACGTGACGCCACGCGGTTCGACGGGCTGACGCTCGCCGAAGACGAGCGCCGTCAGCTCAATCTGCTCCGGCTCAGCCTGACCCTCGCCGTGCCTTCGGACCCGAAGCTCTCGGAAGAGCTCACGACGATTGCCGCGCGCATGGACGGTACCTACGGCCGCGGCAAGTACTGTCCCGACCCGGCCCGGCCGGACGATTGCCTCGATATCGAGGCCATCACCGAGATTCTGGCCAGCAGCCGCGATCCGAAGCGGCTGCAGCAGGTCTGGGAAGGCTGGCACAGCATCGCGAAGCCGATGCGGCCCGACTACGAGCGGTTTGCGGAGCTCTCGAACCTGGGCGCCGCCGAGCTCGGCTTCGCGGATACGGGCGCAATGTGGCGATCGAAGTACGACATGCCGCCCGAGGAGTTCGCCGCGGAGATGGACCGCCTGTGGGAACAGGTGCGGCCGCTCTACCTGTCGCTGCACGCCTACGTCCGCATGAAGCTCCGCGAGAAGTACGGCGAGATCGTGCCGGCCAACGGACCGATCCCCGCCCACCTCACAGGCAACCTCTGGGCGCAGGACTGGTCGAACATCTACCCGATCGTCACGGCCGGGTCCGCCGATGCCGGCTTCGACCTGACCCGCATCCTCACCGCGCGGAGGACGAGCGCACTCGACATGGTCAAGTTCGGCGAGGGCTTCTTCACCTCGCTCGGGCTGGCGCCCCTGCCGCAGACCTTCTTCGAGCGGTCGCTGTTCGTCAAGCCGCGCGACCGTGACGTGGTGTGCCACGCCAGCGCGTGGTCCATCGATCTGGCCGACGACGTGCGCATCAAGATGTGCATCGATCCGACGGCCGAGGACTTCACGACGATTCACCACGAACTGGGGCACACCTTCTATCAGCTCGCCTACAAGCATCAGCCCGTGCTCTTCCGCGACAGCGCCAACGACGGCTTTCACGAGGCGCTGGGCGACACGATCGGGCTGTCGGTCACGCCGGAGTACCTGGTGAAGCTGGGGTTCATCCCGTCCGCGCCGGATGCTTCCCGGGATATCGGGCTGCTGCTCAACCAGGCGCTGTCGAAGATCGCGTTCCTGCCGTTCGGCCTGCTGGTCGATCAGTGGCGGTGGCAGGTCTTCAGCGGCGCCATCACGCCGGCCAACTACAACGAGGCGTGGTGGGCCATGCGGCTCCAGTATCAAGGCATCGCGCCGCCGGGTCCGCGCGGCGAGGAGTACTTCGATCCCGGCGCCAAGTATCACGTGCCGGGCAACACGCCGTACGCCCGCTACTTCCTGGCAGCCATCCTGCAGTTCCAGTTCCATCGCGCGCTCGCCGAAGCGTCGGGATGCACCGGCCCGCTTCACCGGTGCTCAATCTACGGGAGTACGGCGGCAGGCGACCGGCTGGCCAGGATGATGGCCATGGGCCTGTCACGTCCGTGGCCCGAAGCCCTCGAAGCCCTGACAGGATCGAAACAGATGGATGCCACGGCAATCCGCGAATACTTCGCGCCGCTGCAGCAGTGGCTCGACGCCCAGACGGCCGGCCAGACCGTCGGATGGTAGCCATTCCGAAGACATTCGCGCGATCTTTGTAAATCCTTGTCTCCAGAAGCCTCCGCGTACCGGCCCGACGGCAGGCGTCAACATAGAATGAGGAGGGCATGCACCCTGTCGTCCTCCTCATCGCCTTGCTGGGACTGACGGCGGCCGGCTGCGGTGGTCGTCCGTCGGCGGCACAGACCCGGCCGAACGACAGCGAGGCGCATGCCGTCGCGACAGCCCGTGTGGCCACCGCGCAGCTCGTCCGAACGGTCACCGTCAACGGGACCCTCGCCGCCGAGGAAGAGGTGATGCTCAGCCTGAAGGTGACCGGCCGGCTGGAGGAGCTCCGCGTCGACCTCGGCTCGCCGGTCCGGCAGGGAGACATCATCGCGCGGCTGACGCCCACGGACTTCGAGCTCAGGCGCCAGCAGGCCCACGCCGCCCTGCAGCAGGCGCGCGCACGGCTCGGGCTGCCGCTCGACGGCGACGACGACACGGTGGACATCGATCGGACCTCGCTCGTCAGGCAGGCGCGCGCGGCGCTCGAAGAGGCACGCCTGCAGCGCGATCGCATCGCCACGTTCGTCACGCGCGGCATCGCGGCAAAGGCCGAGCTCGACACCGCCGAGGCCAACCTGCAGATCGCGGACGGCCGTCACGAGGACGCGCTCGAAGAAGTGCGCAATCGGCAGGCGGTGCTTGCCGAGCGGCGGTCGGCGCTGGCTCTGGCCGAGCAGCAGCTCCAGGACACCTTCCTTCGCTCGCCCATCGACGGCGTCGTACGGGAGCGCATGGCGGTGGCTGGCGAGTTCCGGGCCGCCGGCACGCCCGTCGTGACCGTCGTGCGCCAGGATCCCCTGCGCCTGCAGCTTGGCGTCCCCGAGCGGAGCGCCAGCGAGATTCGCGCCGGACAGCTCGTGCACGTGACGGTCGAAGGAAGCCCGGTGACCTACGAGGGCCGCGTGGTCAGGCTGAGCCCGTCCATTGCCGCAGGTACGCGCACGCTGGCCATCGAAGCCTCGGTGCCGAATCCGAAGGCCGAGCTTCGTCCGGGCACGTTCGCGCGGGCGGACATCGTCATCAGCGAGGCCCCCGCGCTCGTCGTGCCCCAGTCGGCCGTCATCGTGTTTGCGGGCGTCGAGAAGGTGCTGATCGTGGAGGAGGGCACCGCCCGCGAACGCCGCATTCACACGGGCGCCAGGACCGGCGACCGCGTCGAAGTTCTGGACGGCCTCGCGGCCGGCGACGTCGTCATCGTCAACGGCGGCGCGATTGCCGACGGCGACGCCGTCACGGTCGCGGCCCCGTAGCCAGAGGCGCCCGTCACGATGCGCTCGCTCGCCGCCACCTGCATCGCGCGTCCCGTCTTCGCCACGATGATCGTCCTGGCGCTCGTGGTCGTGGGCGCCGCCTCCTTCTTCCGCCTCGGCATCGACCGGTTCCCCGCGGTGGACCTGCCGACCATCATGGTGCGCACGACCCTGCCCGGCGCATCGGTCGAGGAGATGGAGACCCAGGTCTCCGACGTCATCGAGGAGGCCGTCAACCGCGTCGAAGGGATCACCGAGCTCAGGTCCATCTCGGGCAACGGCCAGTCGCTCGTCATCGTCACGTTCGATCTCGATCGCGACATCGACATCGCGGCGCAGGACGTGCGGGATCGCGTGGCATCCGTCCTCAGGCGGCTGCCCGACGATGTCGAGCCGCCGCTCATCCAGAAGCAGAACAGCGAGCAGTCGCCGACCCTGTCGGTCGCGCTTTCGGGCCACCTGTCGATTCGCGAGCTCACCGAGATTGCGGACAAGACCGTCAAGGTGGCGCTCGAACGGTCCACCGGCGTCGGCGAAGTGCAGATCGTCGGCGGGCTCGAGCGCGCGGTCAACATCTGGGTCGAAGCCGATCGGCTGGCCGCCTATCGCCTGCCGATCGCGGACGTGCGCGCCGCGCTGCAGCAGCAGAACGCCGACGTGCCCGGAGGCAACGTCACGACGGACGTCTCCGAGCGCACGCTCCGGACGATGGGCCGCTTCACGGATGCCTCGCAGTTCAACGAGCTGGTGATTGCGACACGGGCCGGGCAGCCGATTCACGTTCGCGACATCGGCCATGCCGAGGACGGCACCAAGGAACAGCGCTCCCTCGCGCGGTTGAACGGCGTGCCGGCCGTGGTGCTCGAGGTCCGCCGCCAGTCCGGCGCCAACACGGTCGAGGTGATCGAGGCGCTCAAGGTCCAGCTCGAGCGGTTGCGCCAGGTGCTCCCGGCCGGCGTCTCGATGGACGTCGTACGCGACTCGTCGACGCACATCTACGCGTCGCTGCACGAGATCAACGTGCACCTGGTGCTCGGCAGCCTCCTCGCGTGTCTCGTCGTCTTCGCCTTCATGCGCGACTGGAGGGCCACGGTGATTGCCGCCGTCGCCATCCCGGCCTCGGTCGTGTCCACGTTCGGCCTGATGGCGGCGCTCGGCTTCACGCTCAACACCGTCACGATGCTCGCGCTCGTCCTGATGGTGGGCATCGTCATCGACGATGCGATCGTCGTGCTGGAGAACATCTTCCGTTTCATCGACGAGAAGGGCATGGATGCCTTCGAAGCGGCGCGTGAGGCCACCGCCGAGATCGCGCTGCCGGTGCTCGCGACCACGATGTGCCTCGTCGTGATCTTCATCCCCGTGTCGTTCATGTCGAGCATCTCGGGCCGGTTCCTCTACCAGTTCGGATTGACCGCGGCCTGCGCGATCCTCGTGAGCCTGCTCGTCTCGTTCACGCTGACGCCCATGATGAGCGCCCGGATGTTCGGGCGGGGCAAGGGCCAGGCGGGCGGCGCACCGGTGGGGCACGACGGCTCGACGTCGCGGCAGGGTTTCTATGGGTGGATCGACCGCGTCTACCACCGCACGCTCGAACTCGCGCTGCGGCGGCGCGCGGCCGTGGCCGTCGTCGCGCTGCTCGTGATGGTCGGCAACCTGGCGCTCTACCGACTGGTCCGACAGGAGTTCATCCCGAGCGGCGCGGACGAAGCGCAGTTCGAGATGAACGTGGTCGCGCCGGAGGGGGCGAGCCCGGCGGCAATGAACGACGTCATGGCCGCGATCGAGCGGGACGTCGAGTCGGTGCCCGGGGTCCGGCTCGTGCTCTCGACGGTCGCAGGCGGCCCGCTCGGCACGGTCAACGAGGGCCAGGTCTTCGTGCAGATTGCGCCTCACGACGAGCGGGTCTTCTCGCTGACGCGGCTGGTCAGGGGCGTGCTGACGCTGGATCCCCTCGAGGCCTTCCGCGGCAACTACTCACAGCGCGACGTGATGCAGCAGGTGCGAGTCAGGATGCGCGCCTATCGCGACCTGCGCGTCTCGGTGCGCAACCTGCAGACCTTCAACATCGGCGGCGGCAACCACGACCTCGACTTCATCATCCGCGGCCCCGAGCTGGAGTCGCTGGCCCGTTATACGGAGGCGCTGCGGCAGAAGGCCGGCGAGCTCGGCCTGCAGGACGCCGACACGACGCTCAAGCTGAACAAGCCGGAACTCCGCGTGAAGATCGATCGCGCGCGGGCGGCCGACCTCGGCATCAACACGCAGGACGTCGCGGCCGCGCTTCGCCTGATGGTCGGAGGCGACCAGGAAGTCTCGCGCTATCGCGATCCGGCCGTCGGCGAGGACTACGACGTACAGCTCCGGCTGGTCGATGCCGACCGGCGCGATCCCGACACGATCGCGCGCCTGTACGTCGCCCGGAACACCGGTGAGATGGTCCGGCTCGACTCGGTGGTGACGCTGGAGGAAGGGCGCAGCCCGTCGCGCGTGGATCGCTTCGATCGGCAGCGGCAGGCGAACCTGCGCTCGGGAATCGCGCAGGGCTACGCGCTCGGCGACCGTCTCGCGGCAGTACGGGCGGCAGCCGGCGATCTCGGGATGCCGGCCGCGTACACGACCGCCGTCTCAGGGCGCGGGCGCGAGCTCGAGCGCACATTCAGAGAGTTCGGCTGGGCGTTCCTGCTCTCCGTGATCTTCATGTACATGGTCCTCGCCGCGCAGTACGAGAGTCTGGTCAACCCGCTCATCATCCTGCTGGCGCTGCCGCTGTCACTGCCCTTTGCTCTGCTGTCGGTCTACCTCACGCGGGATACGCTGAACCTGTACTCCGCGCTGGGCATGCTCGTACTCTTCGGCGTGGTCGCCAAGAACGCGATCCTCCAGATCGATCACACACTCAACCTGCGGCGGAAGGGCCTGCCGCGCGAGCGCGCGATCCTGGATGCCAACCGCGACCGGCTGCGCCCGATCCTGATGACCACGCTTGCGCTCGTCGGCGGCATGCTGCCGCTCGCCATCGGCAGCGGCCCGGGCGCCGAAGAGCGTCGGACGATTGCCGTCGTCGTCATCGGCGGGCAGACCCTGTCCCTGTTTCTCACGCTGATCGTGGTGCCGGTGGCGTATTCGCTGGCCGATGACGTGGTCGCCTGGAGTGCGGCGAGGCGGGGGGCAGGCGTGGGGCGGGACCTCAGCCCCGCCCCCGGGATGACCGACTAGCCCTGAGTGAAGGCCCGAGCATCGGGCCTGAGTCGAAGCCCGATGGGCGGGTCAGCGCTTGGGGATCGTCCAGTAGTAGACCTTGCGGCCCTCGACGTCGAGCTCCTTCTCGGGCTTCCAGTCGCCCATGTCGAAGGCATGCGAGACGACGCGCGTGCCGGGTGCGAGCTCCTTCATGAGCTTCGGCATGAGCTTCACGTTCAGCGACGGCAGCAGATAGAGCGTCACGACCGTCGCCTGGCTCAGGTCCTGTTCGAACAGGTCGCCCTGAACGATCTTGACCAGGTCGCCGACATTGTTCTTCGCGACGTTCTCGTTGGCTTCCTTGATCCGCTGGGGATCGATGTCGATGCCGACGCCGCGGGCGCCGTACTTCCTGGCAGCCGTCACCGGAATGCGGCCGTCGCCGCAACCGAGGTCGTACACGATGTCGTTCTTGGTAACGTTGGCGACCTGGAGCATGGCCTCGACCACGGCTTCCGGTGTCGGGACGTAGATGACGTCGGGCCGGCGGGCTGGCGCTTCCTGAGCGAGCACGGCCGAGGCGCTGGGAAGGCCCGCGACGACAAGAGTGGCGACCAGGGCAAGTGAACGGATCGACATCAGCAGAAACCTCCTGGAACGAACGTGAGCGACGAGTATAAACCACCGCGGTCACCCGTCTGGTGCTCCGCGCATACGGACGAGGCTGGGATTTCGAAGCCCGCCGCCATTGCCGTGATCGCGATGGTCATGACCATCGCGCTACTGGCCGCCCCGGCGGTGCACCACTGGCGCGAGACCGATCCGCCACCGCCAGCCCCCGTGCGCGCAGCGTGGGTCCCGCCTCCCGGACTGGACGTCGGCGCGGGCCACGACTACCCGTTTGGACTGTCAATCGCGCCGGATGGCCGGCAGGTGGCCTTCCCCGCCACACGTGACGGCGTGATCCGGCTGTGGCTCCAGGACCTGAGTTCCGGACGGACCGAGGCCCTTCCCGGAACCGATGCGGCCGTCCTTCCGTTCTGGTCGCCGGACGGCCAGCGCCTTGGCTTCTTCGTGCCCGGCGCGATCAAGGCCTTCGATCTCGCGAGCGCCTCGATTTCGGACGTCGTCGCGGCCGCGTCCGCGCTTGGCGCCGCGTGGAACACCTCCGGCGATCTGGTGTTCGCCTCATCGCCTCGCGGTGGGCTCACCATCCGTCGATCCGATGGCGCGGTGGAACCGCTGACAACGCTCGACGAAGCCGCCGGCGAGAGGTCCCATACCCTCCCGGTCTTCGTCGACGATGGGCGGCACGTGCTGTTCCTGGTGAGCGCGGAGAGTCCAGTGCGTCAGGGCGTGTGGCTCACGTCGCTCGATCGGCCGGCCGACAGGGTGCGCCTGGCCGGGACCGATGCCCATGCCCTCCATGCGAACGGTCGGATCATCTACGCGAGCGACACGGCGCTCGTCGCGCAGGACCTCGACCTCGAGAGCCGGCGCCTGACCGGACCTGCAACCCTGCTCGGCGTCGAGGTCGGGCGCGGGCCGCTGGGACAGCTGCTGGCGACGGCATCGCGCGAGACCATCGTCTTCGCGCCGCCGCTCTCGATGCTCCGCGAGCTCGTCTGGTTCACGCGGTCCGGCCAGCGCGCGGGCATCGCCGGGACCGGCGAGTTCGGCGCGGTGCGCATCGCGCCGGAAGCGCGGCGGGTGGCCGCCACCGAGCTGCAGGCGCAGCTCCGCACCCTCGACGTGGTAATCCTCGAACCGCCCGATCCAGTGCCGATGCGGCTGTCGCGCTCGACCGACATGGATGACTACCCCGCGTGGTCGCCCGACGGCCTGCGCGTCGCGTGGACCTCCGCCCGGCGCAAAGTGGTCGTGCGCGGCGCGGGCGCCGTTCTCGAAGAAGACACGCTCGCGACCTTCGACGAGCCGGTCCGCGTCTCGGGGTGGACCCCGGACGGTGCCTGGGTAATTGTCACGCGGACACTCGCCGGCACGCGCGAGGACATCTGGCGGGTACCGACAAGGTCCGGACGGGAGCCACAAGCCGTGGTGTCGACGCCGTTTGCGGACGTGCAGGGTGCGGTCTCGCCGGACGGGCGGTGGATCGCGTACGCGTCGGACGAGTCGGGGGAATGGGAGATCTATGTGGAGCGATTCGCGGACCGCTCCCCTGGGCCCGTCCCACGGATTCGCGTTACGAGCGGAGGGGGCAGCGATCCACGATGGAGCCGGGACGGCCGCGAGCTGTTCTTCCGGCGTGGACGGGGGGTCCACGTCGCCATGCTGGCTGGTGGAAGGGGACAGGTCGAGATCCGCTCGACGTCCACGTTGTTTGAGACGGATGAGCCTGCCGGATGGTTCGACGTCGCGCCGGACGGCCAGCGGTTCTTACTGAATCTTCACAAGTCGGGGCGGACCTCCGCCCCGGCCACCCTGCTGCTGCACCACTGAAAAAGGGGTCAGGCGTCTTTCATCCGAACTCGACGACCAGGGGACCGTGGTCGCTCGTACCCACGTCGCGCTGCACGGTCGACGTGCGTGCCGTCGCCGCCAGGTCGGTCGACGCCAGGACGTAGTCGATCCGCCATCCGATGTTGCGCTGCTTGAGGTTCCGCCACGGCGCCCACCACGTGAACAACTGATCGTTGTCAGGGTCGAGGGTACGTCCCACGTCCACGAGACCGCGCGACAGGATTCGCTCGAGGGCCTCGCGTTCGTCGGGCCGCGCACCGATCTGGTTCGGTTTGCGCTCCTTCGGATGGATGTCTCGCTCGGTCCGCGCAACGTTCAGGTCGCCGCAGACGACGACGCGCCGGCTCTCGCGTGCCGCCTCTTCGGCCCAGAGATCCAGTGCATCCAGGAACCGGAGTTTGGCCTCGTAGTCCTTGCCGCCGTTCGGGACATACACCGAGGCAACCGTCAGGGGCCCTGGGCCCTCGAGGAGGTCGATGGTCGCGATTCGCTGCTCGAAATCGAAGGCCGGGTGCGCCACGGAGGGCTCGGCGACCGCCAGCTCGCGCGAGACGAGAATCGCCACGCCCGAATAGCCCTTCTCGCCGTGCCAGAAGGACCAGTAGCCGTCGACGTCGCGGAGATCGAACGGCAGCTGGTCGAGCGACGCCTTGATCTCCTGCAGGCACACGACGGCGGGCCGTTCGGTAGCCAGCCACTGAAGCAGCTCGGCCTGGCGCGCGCGAACGCCATTGACGTTCCATGTGACGATCTTCATCGGGGCCGCACGCGACTGGCGGCACACACCCGGTGTGTCACTGGACGCGGCCCTCGATCAGATCGTACGCGCGATAGACACCGTGGTTGAGGATGCCGACGTCGCGTATGTTCGGATAGTTGACCGCGTGGGACCTGAGGTCGATGCGCCTCGCCGCCTCCTCGGCGCTCAACCCCTGGTCGTGCAGGGTCCGGGCCTGCTGCCAGAAGTCCTTCAGGTAGGCCTGGAAGTGGTCGATCCTGGTCTTGCCCTGGAACGCATCGCCGTGGCCGGGCAGGGTCCACTCGAAGTCGAGGGCACGAAGCCTGTCGAGGGTCGCGCTCCACTCGGTCGGGTAGGCGTCGCCCAGGTAGGCCGTGCCCGCAGCCAGCAGGTCGCCGGTGGCGACGACCCTCTCCTTCGGGAGGTACACGACAACGTCGCCGCCCGTGTGGCCGCGGCCCAGGAAGAGAATCTGGATTTCGCGCCCACCACGGTAGAGCGTCAGCCTGTCGTCGAGCGTGACGGTCGGCGGCTGCGGCTCGACACTCGCCTGAGCCTCGCGATACTGCTCCTGCACGGACAGCTGCTGCCGCAGCTTCTCCTTGTCGGCGCCGTCGGGCATGCCGTCGATCTTCGCGCGCAACTGCGCAATCTGGGTCGGGATGTTCCCGATGAACATGTCGTAGGAGCGGCCGCGCATGCTCTCGCCGCTGGCAAGCATCCGGCGGGTGAACTCGTGTCCGATGATCTCCACGCCCGGCCCGTAGACCTGGTTCCCGTGCGCATGGTCCCAGTGAAAGTGGGTGTTGATGACATACCGGACCGGCTTGTCGGTGATCGTCTTCAGTTGTTCGCTCAACGCCCATGCCGCTGCCGGCGTACTGTGGGAGTCCACGACCAGGACGTCCTCGTCGTTGACGATGATGGCCGCGTTGCAGCCGACCGAGAGCGCGCCGGTGCCGACGGCATGGTAGACGCCGTCCTGAATCCTGGTGATCCGGAATGCCTCGCCGGTGAAGGCGGCACCGGGCGGACGTGGTCGCTGCACAATCCTCGTCTGGACCGTGATCGCCGTGAACCCCACGATCAACACGCATGCGAGCAGACCGGCTCGTCGAGACATGGCGAACATCATAACGGCACCGGAGGCCCAGAGAGCTCGCGGCAGCCGTCACGGGCCTGGTGTCGGGTCCGCGTAGTGCACGAGCAGCAGATCACTCCGGCGGATTGCTTCTTTCAACAGCGGCGCATCGAGCCGGCGGCCGGCGGCCAGGCACTGCCGCACGGCTTCGACGTCGAGGACGGCACGAGCCACGTCGACAGCCCGCAACACTTCGGGAAGGCCCGCGCCGAGATACAACGACCAGGACGCGAACAGTTTCGCCGCAAGATAGTGCCCGGCCACACGGGATAGCTCCGGCCATGCGGGCGCCACATGCGCCTGCCACGCCTCCTCGAGCCGATCAGGCGCCGCGGGCCACGATAGCGACGGTGCGATGGCACGACGCGCCGCGTCGTACAGCTCGCGTTCCGGCGGCAAGGGGGCTGCTGCCGATGCCACGACGTCGGCAAGGGCTTCGCGCTCCCACGCCGTGACCTCGTCCCAGCTCATGAGCCGGCTCCTGTCGGCCGTCACGGGGGGCAGGGCGTCCCTCGCATCCATGCCTTCGGGCAGCCGTCGGTCGGCGAAGACGGGCGGCCCATCGATGATCTCCACCGCGGTGTTCGTGTCAAAGAGCATCTCCGCGGCCGTTGGACAGTAGTGCGAGAGCGTGACGCGGACGCCGCGCGGATCGATCGCACAGACATACGGGAAGTGCTCGCACGAGGCGGGACGCCAGGCGTGGATTCCGCAGGCGCCTGTTCCGGTCGAACCTCGGGACGGCTCTCGGTGAAAGACGCAGTGCCCATCCGATCGGAGGGCCATCGCGCCCGCCACGTCCTGTGGCGCACCTGGCATGTCGGTCATCCACGACGTGACCAGCGGGGACACGTGCCCGGTCTCAATCGCGCGCGCCACCTCCGACGCACGGGTCCGTTCGACGGGTATCTGCCAGCCGGACGAACAGCAGACGCCGCTGTCGCGACAACGGTATCCGCGGTGGATCGAGAGCCAGAAATGTGGGAGTACTGTCACCAGTCGGCGCTTCCCTGGCGCCTGTGCCCTTGTCGGATTGGACGCGTCGCACATGTCGGACATTGCCCGGCGCTACTCACCAGCGATCAGGACGGCAGGCATTCTCGTCATGGCCGTCGCCGCGATCCAGCCGATGCACGCGCGCGAGATGGCCGGGCGCTGGCAGGTCCGGTCGGAAGCGCATGAGGAGCGAGTGCAACAGTTCGTCGCGGCCCTGCAGCGCGCCGTGGCGAACGACGACCGCACGGCCCTCGCCGGGATGATGCGGTTCCCGCTGACGGTCATGTCGTCGGGCCTCCGGCTGCCAGTGCCCGATCCGACAGCCTTCGGCGAGCTGTACGGCCAGATCTTCACGCCCGCGACCAGGGCGCTCGTTGCCGGCGCGCGGCCGCCGCAAGGAGGACGCGCCTCGTCGACCGTCGTGGTCGGTCCTGGCGGCGGCGCCGTCATCGGCGGCGCGATCGTCATCGAGCCGACGGGCGGCGCCCTCGGGATCACCCAGATTACGGTCCCAGCCGGCGCCCAGGCTCGGAGCGGCCCGGCCGCGGCCGCGCGACGCCTGTCGTTCCGCGCCGGGCGGCCGACGCTCGTGAACGGCGCCATCGATCCGGGCGGCACGGATGTCTACGAGTTCCCGGCCGGACAGGGCGCGCTCATCGACGCGCGCCTCGACGGCGTCAAGGGCAACACGGTCGTCCTGCGCCTGGTCGACGCGAAGACCGGCAAGCCGCTCGACGCCCGCGCCGATCGGGGCACGCGCGTCTGGACCGGACGCGCCACCGCAACGTCGGACTACCGTATCGAGGTGGTGCGCCAACCGGAGAGCGGCGCCGGCACATTCCTCTACACGCTCTCGGTCGCTCTCCGGTGATGGCCTCGCTCGCCGCTCAGAAGTCTGTCGACGCGAGCGCCTTCCGCGCTTCGGCCACGGCTGGCGAAGTCGGCGCCGCGCCGGGCATCGCGGCGATCTCCTGGTAGCGCTGCCGGGCCGTCATGGTGTCGCCCGCCGCCGTCGCGGCACGCGCGAGGCCAAGCACCGACGGCGTCCGCTTGGGAGTGCGGAGCAGCGACTGCTCGAAGGCCTGCACGGCGTCCTTCGCGCGACCGGCGTCGAGCAGCATTTCGCCGTAGAGCTCGAAGGACGGCTTGATGGGCTCCGGCGGGCCTGACGGGGCCGCCATCGACTGCTCGATGTCTGCGGCCTCCTTCGCCAGGCGAAGCGCAGCGTCCTTCTGGTCCTTGGCCGATTGAATCATGGCGCCCAGCTGCTTCTCGCGAATCAGATGCGGCCTGGCCGCATACGACGTCGGACCGCCTTTGACGCCGGCCGTCATCGCCGCGAGCTGCTTTGCGGCAGCTTCTGCCGTGGCGAGGTCGCCCATCTTTGCGGCGCTCACGCCGACGATGTAGGTCCAGGTGGCTGAGCCGCTGCCGCCGCCCATGCCGGGCATGCCCGGCATGCCGGCGTGCTCACCGCCCTCGGCGGATGGCGCAGCGAGCGCCAGCTTCTCCCACTGCGCCGTATCGGAGATGAGGCGCGCGCGCATGCCGAGATAGCCGTCGCGGATGCCCGGATTGGCGGGGTTCCGGTCGGCCGCCTGCTTCGCCAGCTCCACGTTCGTCCGGGCCTCGTCGGTGCGGCCGAGCATCGTGTTGGCATAGGCCAGCCACGACAACGTGTGGAAGTCCTCGCGGCCCTCGGCCAGCGCGAGCCGTTTGTTCAGGTCCACGGCGGCCTTGTAGGCGTCGACGTTCGAAGCCGCCGCCTCCTGCCACATGCCGAGTTGAACGAAGATATGCGACGGCATGTGCAGCGCATGCGCGGCCGACGGCGCGATCTGGGCGTACGCCTTGGCGGCCTTCAACCCGAGCGGCGCGTGATCCGGATCGTCGAACGAGTGAATGACGAAGTGTGCCGCCCCCGGGTGCTTCGGGTTGGCAGCGAAAACGGCCTCGGCAATCGACGCTGCGAGCGCCTGGCGCCGGAACCCGGTGTCCCCGGGACGGACCGTGCCGAGAAGCGACAGGGCATAGAAGACCGCCACTTCGTGGTCGTCGGGCCACTGCACATACATCCGCGCCATGGCCTGCGAGTACGCCTGGTCGCGCGCAAGCTTGTCCCCGGGCGAGAAGTACAGCTCGTGCATCGCGACGAGGAACGCCTTCTCCTTGGGCAGCGCGGCCCTGGCCACTCGCTCTTCGTGGGTCGGGGCCAGGCGATCGAGGACGGCCTTGGCGGCCTCGACATCCTGCTGGGCCCAGAGCGGGTGATTGTGGCTCATGGCCTCGCCCCAGTACGCCATCGCGAAGGCGGGGTCGGCTTTCTGCGCTTCCTTGAAGGCCACGGCCGCTTCGTCGAACTGGAAGTTGTGCAGCGCCTTGACGCCAGTGAGGAAGGCAGCCTGAGCCGCCGGGGCGCCCGACGTCGGGAATGTGATGGTGCCAAACTCCTGGGAGGACGACCGCGATGCCTGTGCCATCACCAGGACCAGGCACGCAACCGCCGCAACCGACCTTCGCATCGCAGTCATTGATCGCCTCCGTTGCTCGATTGCCGAAGCGCCGGCACTCGCCGCCGGTGCACGGCCTGGAGGCCGGAGGACCGCCCGACACATCGGATGGCCTTCCGGGACGTCCGTGGACGTCGGGAACGCCGTGCCCCACCAGCCGGGCACAGAATACCAGTTCCGGGCGCACCCGACTCTGGCTCATATAATCCGCACATGCGTCCGGCGCCCTCGAGTTTCGCTCCGCTGCCGACCGGGCTGGTCATTGGTGCGGCCCTCCTGGCCGGCGCGACGGGGATGGGCGCATTCCCGCAGTCAGGTCCCGCGACGTTCGTCGTCAGGGGCGTCCAGCTGGCGGACGGCAGCGGCCAGGCGATCCGCATCGCGAGCGTCCGCGTCACAGGGGACACCATTGCCGAGGTTGGCGAGATCAATCCGAGGCCGGGCGACGAGCTCGTCGACGGGACGGGACTCGTCCTCGCGCCCGGCTTCATCGATCCGCACAATCACTCGACCGACGGCATCGAGACAGACCCCGATGCGGCGACACAGGTCTCGCAGGGCATCACCACCGTCGCCCTCGGGCAGGATGGCAGCTCGCCGTGGCCGATTGCCGGCTACATCGCACGGCGGCGGGCGAACCCGACGGCCATCAACGTCGTGCTGCTCGTCGGTCATGCGACGGTGCGGCGCCAGGTGATGGGCGACGACTACAGGCGACAAGCCAGCGGCGCAGAAGTGAGGCGAATGCGCGCGCTCGTGGACCAGGCCATGCGCGAAGGCGCGATCGGGCTGTCGTCCGGCCTGGAGTACGAGGTCGGCAGCTACTCGGACACCGAAGAGATCGTCGAGCTGGCACGCGCAGCCGCAGCCCAGGGCGGCTTCTACATCTCGCACATCCGTGACGAAGCCGACCGCTCGATGGAGGCGATCGTCGAGGCCATTGCCGTTGGCGAGCGCGCGAAGCTCCCCGTGCAGATCACGCACATCAAGCTGGGAACGGTCGGCGTGTGGGGCAAGGCTGCGGACGTGGTGACCCTCGTCGAGGCCGCGCGCGCACGCGGTGTGGACGTCACGGCGGACGCCTATCCGTATCTGGCGTGGCAGTCGAATCTCAAGGTCCTCGTGCCCAACAAGCAGTACGACGATCCAGCGAGCGTGCAGGAAGCGCTCGACGACGTCGGCGGCGGCCGCAACGTGCAGATCACACGCCTGCCGAAGTTCCCCCGGCATGTCGGCAAGCGCCTCGACGAGGTCGCGAGGGACGAGGGCCTCTCCGAAGTGGACGCCTACATCCTCATTGTCGAGGACGAGGATGCGGGAATCATCGGCCACACCATGTCCGAGCCCGACCTCCGCATGTTCTACCAGCAGCCCTGGACGATGGTGTCGAGCGACGGCGGGATCAACAACAACCACCCCCGCGGCGCGGGCACGTTTCCGCGCGTCCTCGGAAAGCTCGTGCGCGAAGACGGATGGCTGACGCTCCCGGAGGCGGTCCGCAAGATGACCTCGATGCCCGCAGCGCGTCTCGGCCTGGCGGACCGGGGCCTTGTCCGCCCGGGCATGAAAGCCGACCTGGTCCTGTTCGATCCCGACACGGTCATCGACCGTTCCACGTTCGAGGAGCCGCGGCGGCTCGCCTCGGGCATCCGTCGCGTCTGGGTGAACGGCCAGGTCGTCTGGTCAGGCGATGCGGTCACGGGTGCACGGCCGGGACGGGTCCTCGCACGGTCTGCCGGCAAATGATCGCCACTTCGCAGCCGAACGGGTTACACTGCGCGCGGACTGGGACCGATGGCTCGAAGTCCGGGGTGGCCGTTCGGCGTCGCGACGCTGGTCGCACTAGGCGTGACGGCATATGCCGCGCCGGACGATCGCGTCGATCTCGCGACGACGCTGCAGAAGGTGGGCGAACGCGTCGAGCGCTACTTCGCCCGCGCCCAGAGCCTGGTGTGCCTGGAGACGGTGCGCCTGAGGCCCTTTGGCCAGCCCTCCTCGAACGACGCCACGGGTCGAACCGTCGAATCGGAACTGCGCCTGTCGTGGGAGGCCGCCCGCGGGGACGGCGGCACGCCGGAGGCCAGGATGGAACGGCAGGTCCTCCGCATCAACGGTCACCCTCCGCGCAAGCGCGATCCGAACAACTGCACGACGCCCGAACAGAACTCCACCGAGACTCCCGCGATTGCCATGCTGCTGCCCGAGCAGCACGACGCACACACGTTCACCTACGCGGGGATGGACAAGGTGGACGGCCGCGCGGCCATCAAGATCGACTACCGGATGAAGGCCAGGCCCACCGTCGAGGTCTCGATGGTCCCGGATCGGGAGGACTGTGTGAGCTTCGACGTGGACGGGGGCATGCGCGGACGCGTATGGATCGACGCCGAGACGTTCGATGTGCTCCGACTCGATCAGGGCCTCGTCGGCATGGTGGACGTCCCGCTGCCCAGGGTCGCCTGGCTCAGGAGCAACCGACGCGAGTGGACGGTGGAGCGGATGGACCGGTCGATTCGCTTCAAGCCGGTGAGATTCGAGGAGCCGGACGAAACGTTGGTGCTGCCGGTGTCAGTGACGTCGATGAACATCACCCGTGGTTCTGCGACGCCGCGGCTGTTCACGGCAACCGACTATACGCAGTACAAACGCTTCCTCACGGGCGGCCGGATCGTGCCGGATCCGGAGGATTGACGAGACGCTGCACTGCGGATCTGCGCCGGTCCAGGCGGGTCATCGAACGCGTCGCTTGCGGTCGGCTGCAGGAGCGGGGCCCGATTCGCGCCACCACCGGTCGGCAGCCTGCAGGCGATACGGCGTGTAGCTGAACGGCAGCCGCAGGCTGGCGGCTTCGCCAGCGCGCACGACCGGCGTCGGATTGGCCCCGGGCCGGCGCAGGCTGGCCACGGCGCGGGCCTCCTCTTCACGCGCCATCCGGCGAATCAGCAACTTCGTTGCGGCCTTCATCCCGTCCCTCCCCGCCCGACCATCACGGCCGACTGTGTCGCTCGCCAGGTGCCTCGGGGGTGACACCGCGCGTCGATCGTTGTCAAAATTTGCCACCGCCGCGTTGCTGTGAGTCCTCTCGTCCAATGATTCCGTGCTGCGCAGGCGGTGACCCGTGAATAAGGGGACAGGCGTCTTTTTCTTTGCCACCTGTATGCGGAAAGAAAGACGCCTGTCCCCTTTCCACGAAGAACTAGAGCAAGGGCGGTGCCATGTGGCCGGCAGCGGCGCGGCAGAATCGGTGGCCGCTCGACGCATCAGCAGGAGTCCGGCAACCAACCGGCAACCCGCGTGAACAGCACGACGTCCGACGCGAGCGTGACCTCCGTCGTGGCAAGCGAGTGCACTCGAGCGGCGGCCGTCGAACGCCCGCCGCGATAGGTGCTGCGGACCAGATCGCGCAGGATCTCGCGGTCCAGGGGCTGGGACACTCGAACCGCGAAGCGTTCTTCGACGGCAAAGCTCGCCGCGTGCTCCTCGATCACCTTCGCCATGCGGTCCCGTTCGACCGCATGCCCCTGGACGAGCGCGCGAAGCTCCGCCAGGTCGTCAGGCGCCGGCACCGCCACGATCAGCCAGCCACCGGGCACCAGAATGCGCGCACACTCGTTCGGGTTTCGGCGCGCGTGCAGCGAGAGCGCCAGGCGCACCGAGCCGTCCAGCAGGGGAATGCGCCTGTCGGCATTTGCCACCACCCAGGTCAGTTCCGGAAAGCGGCGCGCGGAGGAGTCCGCGGCTGCCACCGAGAGGTCGATCCCGACGCCGATCACTGGTCGAGTCGCCGCCAGCAGGCCAAGAGCATCGCCGGTCCCCGACCCGAGGTCCACGACCACCGGCCGGTGGCCAAGGTCGAGCGCGGCGGCGCGTGAAACCGCGGCCTCGACGAGCGCGCGACCGACGCCGGCGGCCAGGAGACGCGCGCGGGCATGGACTACCTCACGCGAGTCGCCGGCATCCGGCGACCGCCGGTCCTGGGGCTGAAGCAGGTTGAGATACCCGTGCCGGGCGACGTCGTGGGCATGGCCCGCCGGGCAACGGAGGCTGCGGTCGTACCGGGCCAGCGGGAGGCCGCAGCCGCGGACCGTGCAGGCCAGAGGCGGGAAGATCACCGCGAGATCGTACCCGGATCGGGCGTGCGGGCGGTCAGGATCCTGCCCTGCTGCCGTCACGTTTCGCGACCTGACCCCACGCTGGACCTGACCCCACCGCACCATCCGTCCCGTTCACGACCTGACCCCGCCGCTGTAACGGCCCCGGCCCCCTCGACACCAGTCCGGTTAGGAGAGAGAATCCCCTCGACTCCGGACGTCTTCCCGGGGGCGAGCTCTCGGCCAGGACTGGCGGACCGGCATGCCCAAGAACATCATCCTCTGCTCCGACGGCACCGGGAACAGCGGCATCAAGGGCCGCGGCACCAACGTCTTCAAGCTGTTCGAAGCCGTCGATCTCAACGAGCACCGTACCAATCCGACGCTCGACGCGCAGATTGCCTTCTACGACGACGGCGTCGGGACCAAGGGGAACACGGTCCTCAAGATCCTGGGCGGCGCGGGCGGCTACGGCCTCAAGCGCAACGTCAAGGACTTGTACCGCGACCTCGCGCGCGTCTACGACCCCGGCGACCGCATCTACCTCTTCGGCTTCAGCCGCGGAGCCTTCACCGCGCGGACGCTGGCCGGCCTCATCGGCGTCTGCGGCATCGTCGACGGCCTGAGCTGTCCGACCAACTCCGCGCTTCATGCGGCGGTCGAGGCCGCCTACGTGGCCTATCGCACGCGGTACAGCAGCCTCCTGACGACGGCCGTGCGGCGTGCAATCGGGCGACGTCCCGGGCACGAGATGATCGAGCAGTTCCAGCGCGAATACAAGGTGCACTGCGATGTGCCCATCGAGTTCATCGGCGTGTGGGACACGGTCGATGCCGTCGGCATGCCGTTCGCGCTGGCCGGCTTCGTCAACCGCTTCGTGTACCAGTTCAAGTTCCCGACCCAGACGCTTGGCAAGAGCGTCAGGCGAGCGTGCCATGCCCTCGCCATCGACGATGCCCGGGTCGCGTTCGAGCCGGTTGTGTGGACCGGACCCGACGAGCGCATCGAGCAGGTGTGGTTTGCCGGCGTGCACTCCAACGTGGGCGGCGGCTACCCCAAGCAGGGCCTGTCGCTCGTCGCGCTGGACTGGATGCTCAGCCACGCGGAGCGATGCGGATTGCGGCTGAACCGGATGGATCGCGAGATCTTCCAGGCCCACGCGAGTGTGGACGACATGTTGTACGACTCGCGCGCCGGGCTGGGCCTCTTCTACCGATGGGCACCTCGCGACATCCGCAAGTACTGCAACCGGACCGGCATCGCCCCGCGCATCCACCTGACCGTCGCCGAACGCATTGCGAACGGCACCGACGACTACGCCCCGGGGAACATCCCGCCGAACTCCACCGTGGCGACGACGCTCCTGGATCCGGAGGATCCCAACCATGCCCTCAAGGAGCAGGTCATCGGCCGGCGGGCCGAAGCCGTCGAGCGCCTCATTCAGCGGGCGCTCGGCGGACGCTATCTCCTGGACAGCGTCCGTTCCCAAGTCGCGATCGGTGATGCCTCGTACTGGTTCTTCGTCATCGCCTGGGCGCTGCTGCTCGTCGGCGGGCTCCGCGTGCTCATAGGCCAGGTCGGCCCCGACCCCGTCACCTTCGCGACCGGCGGCCCGGCCATTGTCGTCGCCGCGGCGTGCTTCCTGCTCGCGCGCGCGCTCGGCGCGCTGGCCGACCACGCCATGAGCGAGACGTTCTCCGAGTTCTGGCTGCAGCACCAGAAAGAACTGCGCAACGGGATACGCACCGCGCACGAGCACGCGCGAGAGAGCAGCACGCGCGTGGACCTGAGGGCGCTCAGGTCGCGTCTGTCCTCGCACGACCCCCGCCATCGGTGACGGGGCCGGCGCCGCGCCCCATCGGAGGACCTGTCCAGCCCTTCCGCTTCAGGTGTGAGCCCGTCCAGGCTCACTGCCCGATGTGCACGAGCGGCAATCGGCGCCGTGACCGGTCTGGAGTCGGTGCCAGTACATCGGTGCCAGTACAATGGCGTTCACTTCAGGAGGCCACATGTCCCGTCGTCTGGTGATCGCGTCGATCGTCGCAGGTGTCATGGCCGTCCCCGGCGCTGCCGTCGGCCAGTGGCGCGCGGAGGACGGGGTGGCGATCGACGGCGAAGGCCATCCGCAGTACTCCACCTTCTCGCTGTGCGCGATCGATCCGGCCACAGGCCAGTCTGGAGCGGCCGTCACCACGCGCGTGCCGTTCGTGGGCCGCGCGGTGCCGTGGGTCCGCCACGGAGTCGGCGCGGTCTGCACCCAGGCCTCGACCGTCGTCGAGTACGGCGTGCGGGGCCTCGACCTGATGGCGCAGGGCGTCGAGCCGAAGGTTGCCATCGAACAGCTGCTGACAGGCGACGAGGGGCGGGAATCGCGCCAGCTCGGAATGATCGACATGAAGGGCCGCTCGGCGGCGCACAGCGGCAAGAACAACGGCGCGTGGGCCGGCAGCCGGCAGGGGCTCAACTACACCGTGCAGGCCAACATCATGGTCGGGCCCGAGGTCGTGGATGCCGTCGCCGCGAGATTCGAGGCGACAGAGGGCACGGGCATGCCGCTCGCTGAGCGGATGATCCTCGCGCTCGAGGCTGGGCAGGTCAAGGGCGGCGATCGCCGCTGGGGCAACCTGCAGTCGGCGGCCATCAAGATCGCGGACCCGAACGATCCGGGCCGCGGCGGCGATCACATCGCGCTCGCCATCGAAGTCGGCGAGCACCCCGAGCCCGTCGGCGAGATGAAGCGGATCTACTACACGACAGGCCGCCGCCTGGGCTACCGCACGTTCTCGCATGTCGAGGGGCCGGATGTGATCGAGCTCAAGCGCATGCTGCACGGCCTCGGTTACTGGCGGCCGTCGCTCGCCGCGTTCCCCGAGGCGCCGTCAACCAATGCGCTGCGCAATCAGGAGCTGCGGAAGACCGATCCGGCCGCGTTCGCGAAGGCGCAGGCCGAACAGCGCCGCGCGCAGGCCGACTTCACGCGCGACTACGCGCAGTACGACGCCGAAGCGATCGATGCAGTCGACAGGTTCCGCGCCGATCAGAAGCTGGACTTCGCCGGCACGCCCGCCGGACTCGTCGACGAGCGCCTCGTCACCACGCTCAGGGCTGCGTACCTGCAGAGGCGGCAGCAGTAAGGCCTCCGTGATGCGCCTCTCGACCCTCATCCTGCCGCTCACGCTGCTGACCGCGCCTGCCGTCGCGCAGCCGGGGACCGCGCCGCGAAACGACCTCCCGCAGCCCTACCAGACGACCAGAGACTGGGGCGAGTTGCCGCCCGGCGTGAAATGGGCGGCGGTCACCGCCATCGAGCCGGCGCCCGATGGCAGCCTCTACGTCGTGCACCGCTGCTTCGCCAACTCGTGCGAGAACCGGCCCGAAGCGCCGATCCTGAAATACGACGCGGCAGGACGGTTGCTGGCCAGCTTCGGCGAAGGCCTGTTCATCTTTCCGCACGGCGGGACGGTGGACCGTGACGGGAACCTGTGGATGACGGACGCGGGAAGTGCCGCAGGCAAAGGGCATCAGGTCTTCAAGTTCAGTCCGGATGGCAGGGTCCTGATGACGCTGGGCAAGGCCGGCGTCAGCGGCTCGGGGCGCGATCTCTTCGACCAGCCCACCGACATCGTCGTTGCGCCGAACGGCGACCTCTTCGTCACCGACAGCCACAGGAACGGCAGGAACAACCGCGTGGTGCACTTCACCGGGGATGGCCGCTTCGTGAAGGAGTGGGGCCGCAAAGGGTCCGCGCAGGGTGAACTGAGCGAGCCGCACACGATAGCCATGGACGCCCAGGGCCGTCTCTTCGTCGGCGATCGCGAGAACAACCGCATTCAGATCTTCGACCAGGATGGCCGCTTCATCGATGAATGGCGCCAGTTCGGCCGCCCGAGCGGCATCGTCATCACGCGTGACGACGTGATGTATGTGGCCGATTCGGAGTCGTGGGGCCGGGACACTGGCGCGCACGAGCTTCCCGGCATCAGGAAGGGGATCCGAATCGGGTCCGCGCGTACTGGTGTGGTGGAGGCATTCATCGAGGACATGGAGTCCACGGCGGACGATCATGCGGGCGCCGAAGGCATTGGCGTGGACGCGGCGGGCAACGTGTACGGCGGCGTCGTGCGCCGCCGGATGCTCGAACGGCACGTCAAGAAGTAGGGCGGGCCTTCAAATCCGCCGCGCGAACCGGAGGAGTCCACCAGCGGTGACGCCCTTGTCCCCAATCGACACGGCGCCGCTCTTCGGGCCGCTCCTGGACGAGCTGCTGCGCCTGCTGCGGTCGCTCGACCCAGCCGACTGGGAGCGGCCGACGATGGCCCGCGCCTGGCGCGTCCGCGATGTGGCGGTGCATCTGCTGGATGGCGATCTGCGCCGGATCGCCGTCCAGCGTGATGGGCACATGCTGGCGCCCGACCGGTCGACCGCCTCGGGGGACGACCTGGCGCGGTTCATCAATGGGGTCAATGCGGGCGGCGTGTCGTACGGCGCCCGCCTCAGCCCGCGCCTCATCACCGACCTGCTCGAGATCACGGGCGCCTGGGTGGCCAACCTCGTTGGTACGCTGCCGCTCGATGGGCCCTCGATCTTCCCGGTCAGCTGGGCCGGCGAGTCCGCTTCCGAGAACTGGATGGATGTCGGCCGCGAGTACACCGAGCGCTGGCATCACCAGATGCAGATCCGCGATGCGACGGGCTGGGCGCGCCTGCTCGAACCGCACTGGATGGAGCCGCTGCTGGACATCTCGGTTCGCGCGCTGCCGCATGCGTACGGCCAGATCCACGCCAGCCCTGGAGCCACGGCCACGCTCGACGTGCACGGCGAGACGACGGCCGTCCGATCCATCGCGCGGGACGATCGCGGCTGGACGATCATGCGCGGACGGCCCGAGTCGCCCACGACGATCGTCGAGATCGCGGCCGATGACGTCTGGCGGATGTTCTACAACGGCCTCACCATGGACGAAATCACGTCCCGTGTGCGGATCACCGGGGACACGGCCCTGGCCGCTCCCCTGCTCGGCGCACGATCTGTCATCGTGCAGGTATGACACCTCCGCTTCCCGAACCCTGGCTCCGTGGCCCCGTACCGGATGTTCCCTCGCTGCTGCAGCCGGCCGCGCACGCCTTCATCATGTCGGTCGAAGACTGTGAGGCCGCGGTCACGGGCCTGACCGACGATCAGCTCTGGTCGTCGCCCGGTGGCGCAGCCTCGGTCGGCTTCCACCTCCGCCATCTCGCAGGCAGCACGGATCGGCTGCTCACCTACGCACGGGGCGAGCCGCTCGACGACGCGCAGCGGGCTGCGCTCCGCTCGGAATCGAACCTGTCGGTGCGACCCTCCGGTGCAACGCTCGTCGCGGCATGGCGTGCGGCTGTCGATGCGGCGGTGGCACAGCTCGCGGCCACAGCAGAGACATCGCTCGGCGACGAGCGCGCGGTGGGCCGTGCCGGCCTTCCCTCAACCGTGCTCGGGCTGCTCTTCCATGCGGCCGAGCATGCCTCGCGGCACACCGGACAGGTGGTGACGACGGCCAAGATCGTGCGGGGTGGCTCCTGAGCGCCTCGTGCGATGGTGCGCCTGCCAGTACGACGCCGGCATTGCCGGCAGCCTGACGACCAGCACGGAGGGCACGGCCCGGGCAGATCGTCCGGCCGGGCGTGTAACGACCGCGGGCCTCGTGTCACCAACCTCTGCAGGCCGCCATGCCGCAGGCCTGCGGAGGCGTCATGAACCGTCATCACCGAGCCGCGTCGCCGCGCGGTGCGACCAGCGATCCGGCTGCGCTACGCTGGTCTTTGCTGTTCGTGGCCTGCGAGACCACGGACCCGAAGTCCGCGGACTTCCTGCTTCGCACGGCGCTGCCGCGACAGCGGAGCGCCCGGGCCTCCGACGAGCCGGAGGCCGAGAAGCGAAGCGAGCTCATGATGCGGCTGCTCGCAGTCAAGGCACTGCACGCCATCGCCACGCAGCACCACGATGTCCGGCACCACCTGCTCGAGTTGATCATGTCGCGCCCGGAGCCCGCGGTGCTGCTCGAAGCCGTCGCGGCCGCAGAGGACCTGGGGTTCAGGTCACTGGACGGGCCCGAGCGAGACGAGTGAACGGCAGTCGATCGCGTTCTCGCGAGTCCTCGCCGCCGTGTACGCTTGGCCGATGGACCGCATCCCGTCGTGGGCCCGGCCTGTTTCCCGTGCGTTCCTGGCCGCCACGCTCGCGGCCCTGCTGATCGACGCGCTCCTCCAGGCCGGCATCGGCATGGCGAGCGTCACGTCAGCGAGCTCGACTGCGCCGTGGTGGGCCACCGCCCACCTCGTCGAGCGCGGACGGTGGGTGATGTCGGCGATCATCCTCTCGCTCATCGCCACCCGATCGCCCGAGGGGACACCGGAGGCGAGTCGAGCCTGGCGCGCCACGGGCATCGTCGTGATCGCGGCTCCGATTCTGTGGGGCCTCGCCGGCGTTGCGGTGACGGCAATCCTCTTCACGCTCGCCGGTCGCTGGGACATCGATGGCCGGGTGTTTCTGGAGCCCGGCTACTACCGGGCGCTGCTCGTGGCCTATGTTCCATGGCTGCTGGGCGGAACGGCCGTGATGGCCGCCAGCCGGCACATCGACCGCTGACCGCGTGCGCCGAGAGTGGAGCATCATAGAGACATGACACGCACGGTTTCGGTGAAGGTGTTCAACGGCGCCGGCCAGCTGGTCGGACCGATCGAGATGCCAAGGGTCGAGAAGACGGACGCGGAATGGCGGGCTCAGCTCACGCCGGAGCAGTTTCACGTCTCACGCGCGCAGGGAACGGAGCGGCCGTTCTGCGGGACGCTGCTCGACAACAAGCGCCACGGCGTCTACGCGTGCGTCGGCTGCGGTCTTCCCTTGTTCGCCTCCACCGCCAAGTTCGACTCCGGCACCGGCTGGCCGAGCTTCTTCGAGCCGGTGGCCGACGAGAACGTCGCCGTGCGGCGCGACGAGAGCCACGGCATGCTGCGCGTGGAGATTCTCTGCGCACGATGCGATGGCCATCTCGGTCACGTGTTCCCCGACGGCCCGCCGCCAGGCGGCGTGCGCCACTGCGTGAACTCGGGGTCGCTCGTGTTCACCGACGTGGACGACCTGGCCGCGCTCGCTGACCCGGCCGCGCACGCCGCGACGGGCTGACGCGTGAGGCAGTGAGCGCGCGCCGGCAGGGGCCGGGGCACCGCGACTCGCCGCGTGGGCTCCCGAGCCAGAGGCCGGCCTGTGCCCGGTTGCCGGCGTCCGTGTGCAAGTGGGCCGAGGTGATTGTCGGGCCCTCCGCTATAATCCGGCACCGGGCACCGCCCGGGACTCGCCGTGACCGCCACCCGCATCATCTATTTCGTCACGACGGCGGCCCTGGCAGTCATCGCCGCCCTGAGCCTCCAGATCTACCGCACCGCAGAACGCGACGCGATCGAGGCGTATTCGTCGCAACAACTGGTCGTGACCGGCGCTGTTGCGGCCGCCATCGATTCGGAGATCGAGGCGCTCGGCGTGCAGCTGCGGCAGTTCAGCGCGCTGCCAAGCGTCCAGACCCCAACGGCGGAGTACACCGGCCAGCGTGTGAAGGCCGCATTCGGGCCCAACCCGAAGGGGCTGGTGCTGCAGCTGGTACGCATCGATGCCACCGGCCGCGGGATGTACTGGTCCGTCGACGGCGAACTGACAACGGAGGCCGCCGACCGCCGGCTCGACGTCGCGACCTGGCGCCTGCTCTCCGATCGCGCGAACGAGAACGTGGTCCTGCTCGGCCCCGCCTGGTGGGAAGCGGGAGCGCCGGCCGAGCGGCGCGCACTCATCGTGCCGGTCTGGCGAGACTCGTCCAGCCTGGAGATCCCCGTTCCTCCGGGTGACTTCAACGGAGCGCTCGCCCTCGTCATCGACACGCGGAAGGTGGCGGACTTCTATCTCGGACGCGTCGCGGCGGACCTCCCGCAGGGGACGCATGTGATGGTGATGGGTACGGGCGGCCCGGCCGTCCGGGTGACTCCCGGTGGCACCGAGATCGTCAAGCCCGCCGTGCCGCTGCGCGTGCCGGGCTCGGCGCAAGGCAGTGCCATCATCGACGGTCCGGACGGACGCACGGTCCATGCCTGGTCGGCCTTCAGCGCCGCCAACCAGACCTGGCGCGTCGAAACCTCGGCCCCGTACCAACGGATCACCGCGCGCGTGCGGCGATCCGCGCTCAGCCAGCTCCTGGTGACGACGGCGATGCTCGTCGCGGTCCCGCTCGCGGCGTGGCTGCTGCTCCGGCACGAGCGGCGCGCCAAGGAAGAGCAGCGCGCCCTGCAGGCAGAGCTCGCCGGCGCCCAGAAGATGGATGCGCTGGGGCGCCTTGCGGGAGGCATCGCGCACGACTTCAACAACATGCTCACGGCCATCCTCGGGTACGCGACGCTCATCCTCGACGAGGTCAGGCCCGGCACCGCCGTGCACGACCACGCGCTCCAGGTGCAGCGCGCCTCCGAACGCGCGGCGGAGCTGACCCGGCAGCTCCTCGCGTTCGGCCGGCGACAGGTGCTCCAGGCCGAGTCGCTCGACCTCGGCGCGCTCGTCGCCGAACTGTTGCCGCTGCTGCGCCGCCTGATCGGCGAACGGGTCTCCGTGGTGCCGGATGTGGAACCTGGCCTCTGGCAGGTGGCGGCCGATCCCATTCAACTGGAACAGGCGCTCATCAACCTCGCGATCAACGCGCGGGATGCCATGCTCGACGGTGGGTCGCTATACATCGGCTTGCGCAACCGCTCGCTCCCGGCCGGGGAGCGCCGCGAGGACTACACGGTCCGCGCCGGCGACTACGTCGAGGTGATCGTCCGCGACACCGGGACGGGCATGGACGAGGCCACGCGGCAGCAGATGTTCGAGCCGTTCTTCACCACCAAGCCCAAGGGCAAGGGAACCGGGCTGGGCCTTCCGAGCGTGTACGGATTCCTGAAGCAGAGCGGCGGATACATCGCCGTCGCGTCGGCGCCTGGCGAAGGCACGACCGTGGAACTGCTGTTGCCCCGTACGAAGGCGACCGGACACCAGCCGCACGGCGTCCCCGCATCCGAACAGGCGAAGTCCGCCGGCGAGTCCGGCGGCATCACAGTGCTCGTGGTCGAGGACGAGAATGCCGTACGCGCGCTGGCGACCGCCCTGCTGACGCGGAACGGCTACCGGGTGCTTGCCGCCCCGAACGCTGCAGCCGCGCTCGATCTCGTGAACACTCCTTCCCGAATCGACCTGCTCATCACCGACGTCGTCATGCCGGGGATGCAGGGGCCTGCACTTGCACGCGAACTCCGGCGGCGGATGCCGTCGCTGCCCATCGTGTTCATGTCCGGCTATGCGGCCGACGAGATCACCGATGACCTGCTGAGGGACGCCGGCCTGCTGGCCAAGCCTTTCTCGACCGCACAACTGCTGGAGGCCGTCCGTGCAGCCCTGGCGCGCCGCGGCGCACCTGGCCACGAGACCTGAACGCCTCAGCGAGCGGACTCGAGGAGTCACAGGCCGCTCGGCACCGGGCACGCGTGACATTGAGGGAGGTTGCGACCCCGCCTATCGAAGCGGCGGCGTGCTCACCGGCGGGCGCCGGTGTCGCGTTGCCTGCTCGTACGCATAGGCCAGCTTCAACAGCGTCGCTTCGGACCACGCACGGCCGAAGATGGTCAGGCCTGCGGGCAAGCGTCCACCCCGGGTGTAACCCATCGGCACCTGCACCGACGGGAACCCGGTGGTCGGCGAGAAGAACTGGCTGTTGTCGCCGTGTGGCGTGTTGAGGTCGCCGATGAGGCGCGGAGGGTTGCTCCAGGTCGGATACACGAGCGCGTCGAGTGCGTGAGCGTCCATGAGCGTCCGCACGGCATCCCGCACGCGCTCCCGGTACGCGCGATCGGCATCGCACGCCGGCGTGTCCGGACCGTTGGCCGGTCCCTGCTCGGCCTGCTCCAGTTGACGGCGCACGCTCGGATGAAAGCGTCCGGACGTGACAATCTCGGAGAGGCTCTTCATCGGCGCGCGGTCGCCGAGCGAGATCAGGTAGCGATTGATATCGTACTTGAAGCCCATGCAGGGTCCCGTCGCCGTGGGCCGCCGGATGGCCTCCAGTCCGTCGATGCGGACCGGGTCGACGATCGTCGCACCAGCCCGTGCCAGATCGGCGACGGCCTGCATGAAGGTCGCCGCGACCTCCGGATCGGTGGTGTCCCGCGGCGCGGGGCGTCCAGCCGGCGCGTTGCCCGCCGTGCTCCGCTCGTACGCCTGGCGCAGCACGCCGATTCTCGCGCCCGGCAGCCCGTTCCGGTCGAGCGCAGCCACGTAGTCTTCACGCGGTCGACTCCCGGCCGGGGCCGTCGCAGGATCGTCGGGATCCTCGCCGACGATGACCTGGAAGACCCTGGCCACGTCCTCGACGCTCCGCCCCATGGGGCCCGCGATATCGGCCAGCAGGTTGAGCGGCATCACACCCGTCCGGCTCGTCAGCCCCATCGTCGAACGGATGCCGACGAGCGCCTGGTGTGACGAGGGCCCCCGGATGGAGTTGCCCGTATCGCTGCCGAGCCCGACGAGGCCGAAGCTCGCGGCGATGGCGGCCGCGGTGCCGCCGCTCGATCCGGCCGTGACGCGGTCGAGCGCGTATGGGTTCTTCGTGTAGCCGGGGAGAATCGAGCTCACGGTCTCGTACGGCGTGAAGGCCCACTCGGCCATGTTGGACTTGGCCAGCACGATGGCGCCAGCCTCCCTGAGGCGCCGGACCTGGAACGCATCCCTGGCAGACACGAACCCCTCGAACGCGAGCGAACCGTTGGCGCTCTGCAGGCCAATCGTCTCGAAGTTGTCCTTGACGATGGTCGGCACGCAGTGGAGCGGACCCGTGAGGCCGCCTTGTTCGAATCGGCGATCGAGCTCGTCAGCCTCGGCGAGTGCTGACGGGTTGATGACGACAATGGCGTTCAGCGCCGGCCCGTTCCTGTCGTACGCATCGATGCGCCGGAGGTACTGCTCGACGAGCGCGCGACACGTGACGCGCCCCTCCTTCATGGCCGCATGAACCGCGGCAATCGTGGTTTCCTCGACCGCGAACCTCGCCGGAGTCTGCGCGCGCGGTGCGGCAAGCGCCGCTGCAGTCACTGCCAATGCTGCCAACAGCCGTCTCGTCATGGGTTATTGTCCCTCGCACGCGGCCAGGCCGCGCCGGTCGTTGCGCTCGATGATCGTCACGTGACCGACACGATGCAGGACCGTGGTTGCCTCACGAACCACCGACGGCAGCAGCGCCGTGTCGGCGATGCCATAGGGCAATCCATCGCCCTCAATCCAGTTGCCGATCGTCTGGTTGACTCGATAGTCGTCGATGTCTGCCGTACGCGGCGACGATCGCGGCTGTCCCAGCACGGCCAGGTGGAGCCAGTACGCCGTTTCGGCATTGCCGACGATGTAGTCCACGCAGGGAAGCGGAAGCCTTTCGCGGGCCCATTGCCCGCCGCGGACCAGGTCCATGGACACCATGATGGGCGGCTCGGGGATCGATGCCACGTTGCGGGCTGCCGTCACCGCCACCACCGACGCGGCGGTCGCCATGATCAGCCTGGCCGCGCCCGGCCAGGCGTCGAGGGCACGGCCGAGCGTCACGGTGGCGAGAACGGCCGCCGGGTACACCGCGAGGTAGATCATCTTGATGGCCATGTACGGCGTGTCGGCCCCGTTCAAGCGCGCTGCCGCGTACAGGACGGACGCCTGGACGGCAATGGCCGCAAGGAACCAGCTCGCGGGACGCACACGCGTCGAGCCCCGGGTGAGCCACGGCGCGAGCGCGGCCAGGAGCATCATGACCCACGTGGCCAGGGTGGGCTCGAATGCGGGGACCGAACCATCGGTGCCGGCCATTCCAAGGGCACGCCAATGTCCCGCCACGTGCATCGAGCCCACGACGAAGGTCGGGGTCATCATCAAGGCGAGTCCCTCGACGCGATCGCGCGTCGTGACCGCTGGCGCGATCAGGACGATGGCGACGCCGGCGACGATGAGCGGCCCGATCCAGATGGGCCAGGTCAGAAACGTCGCGGCGGCGTAGAGGCCCGCCAATGCAAGCAGGCCCGGCCTCGGTCGCAGGGACCATGCGGTGATGGCCCACCATCCCGCCGCCGCGAACAGCGCCGCGGCGACCTGCGCCAGGAACCCGTCGTGGACGAAGCTGCTCACCGTGAATGATGTCGGCGCGCAGAGGAGGGCTCCGACGGCGAAGGCAGGTAGCAGAAGCTGCCGCACACGCGAGGTCGCCGCGCCAGCTCCAGTGACCGCTCGCGCCACCAGCATCACGATGCCGAACGTGAGCGCCACCATCGCGACAATGAGCGGATAGACGACGGCCAGCGCGCCGGCCCCGGACGACGCGCCGACGATGACCACGAGCAGGTGAAAGCCGGGCGTGTAGCGCGCCATCTCGCCAAGGGCGGCTTCGGCTTCGGCAGTATCGGGCACGAGCGTCCGCGTGCGGTCGAGGACGTCGATGAGCTGCAGGTGATGCGTCAGGTCCGAGAGGTGGCCCGGCGGTAGCCATCCGGGTGCGGCAAACGTGATGAGCCAGCCCCCGATGCCGAGGACGACGGCCAGCCAGACGATCAGCGTCGATCGGCCGCCGCCGACCGGACGGAGCAGGAAGGGCGTGGCTCCGCCGGTGAGGATGCCGGCCGCCAGTCCGAGCGCGGGCATGAGCGGCAGGCCGGGCCACGCGACGATCCAGGCTGCAATCAGCGACCCCGACAGAGCGGCCACCAGCGTGGCCGAGACCGCCTCCGGCCACGGGGTGCAGCCGGACTGGCACCGGGAGGGCATCGTTGGTAGCTTAAGCCGAGTCCCGCGCATGCCGGGGTCGGTCGTGATCGACCTGCGTGCTACCATTCGCGGCATGCGATCCCCCGCTCTGGCACTGGTCGCGCTCACCACCTCTCTTGCCTCGGCTCAGGCGCCCTCGCCCGACTGGGCGGCGCTCGAAGACGAAACCCTCCGCCACTTCCAGGCCATCATCCGGATGGATACGACAGACCCGCCTGGCGGCGAGAAGCCCGTCTCGGACTATCTCAAGAACGTGCTCGAGAAGGAAGGCATTCCCGTCGAGGAATTCAGCCTCGAGCCGAATCGCCCGAACATCGTGGCGCGGCTCGCAGGGAACGGCAGCAAGCGACCGCTCCTCCTCATGGCGCACACCGACACCGTCAATGTCGACACCGCGAAGTGGATGCATCCGCCCTTCAGCGCCGCGCGCGAGGGAGGTTACGTGTACGGGCGCGGCACCGTGGACGACAAGGACAACGTCGTATCGGCCCTGATGACCATGCTGCTGCTCAAGCGGCTGAACGTGGCGCTCGACCGCGACGTGATCTTCCTGGCAGAGGCCGGCGAGGAGGGCTCGACGCGCGTCGGCATCCAGTTCATGGTCAACCAGCATTTCCCCGCCATCGACGCCGAATTCTGCTTCGCCGAAGGTGGCAACGTGACTCGCGTCGGCGGCAAGGTCAGGTTCGCTTCCGTCCAGACGCTCGAAAAGATTCCGCGTGCCATCCGTCTGACCGCGAAAGGGACGGCGGGCCACGGCTCGGTGCCGCTCGAGGACAACGCGGTGGCCAGCCTCGGCGAAGCCGTCGGCGCCGTCGCCAGGTGGACGCCGCCGACCCGTCTCACCGAGACGACCGCAACCTACTTCAAACGGCTGGCCACGGTCTCCACACCCGAGGAAGCCGAACGCTATCGCAACGCGCTCAGCCCCGATGCCGCGATTGCCGGTCCGGCGCAGGATTACCTGCGGACGCACGAGCCGCGGCACTGGTCGATGCTCCGGACCTCGCTCTCTCCGACCATCATCCAGGGCGGCTATCGATCGAATGTCATTCCGTCGGAGGCCACGGCCAACATCGACGTCCGGCAGACACCGGACGAGGATCCCGCCGCGTTCCTGGAGCTCGTGAAGAAGGTGGTCAACGATCCGAGGGTCGAGGTCGCCTACGCCAACCCCGCGTCGGCCAATCGGCCGCCGACGCCAAACGCCCGCCTCGATTCGGACGCGTTCGCGGTGCTCGAGGCCATGCTGTCCAAGCACTACGACGCGATCACGCTGCCGACGATGAGCACGGGAGCAACCGACATGGCGTACCTCCGCCAGAAGGGCATGCAGTGCTACGGCATCGGGCCCGCCATCGACGTCGAGGACGGCCCGAAGGGCTACGGCGCCCACAGCGACCAGGAGCGCATTCTCGAAGCCGAACTGCACCGCTTCGTGCGCTTCCACTACGACGCCGTGGTGGGCCTGGCAGGAAAGCGCTGAACCCGGCCGCGATTGACGTCGCCTCACAAGTACTCTATGCAGAACATGGGCACTGCGGCATTCGTCATGCTCGCGACGGCAGCCCTGGGGGCTCAGGGACAGGGATCGACCGTGCCATCCGCAACCCTGGATGAGGAGCTGATCCGCCACTATCAGGCGGTCCTCCGCATGGACACGACCGACCCGCCTGGCGGCGAGCAGCCCGTCGTGGACTACCTGAAGCAGGCGCTCGAACGGGAGGGCATCCCGGTCCGGGTCTTCGCGCTCGAGCCCCACCGGCCCAACCTCGTCGCACGCCTCGCAGGCAGCGGCCGCAAGCGCCCGCTGCTACTGATGGCGCACACCGACACGGTCAACGTCGACCCCGCCAAATGGACCTTCCCACCGTTCAGCGCCACGCGCGACGGCGGCTACATCTACGGGCGCGGCGCAGTCGACAACAAGCAGGACGTCGCGACCGCACTGCTGACACTGCTGCGGCTGAAGCGCGAGCAGGTGCCGCTCGACCGCGATGTCATCTTCCTGGCCGAGGCGGGAGAGGAAGGCACCACGCGCGTCGGCATCCTCCACATGATCAACGAGCACTTCGACGCGATCGACGCGGAGTTCTGCCTCGCGGAGGGTGGCGGCGTGTCGCGCATGGGCGGCAAGGTGCGCTACGCCTCGGTCGAGACGACGGAGAAGATTCCGCGCGCCATCGAGCTCACGGCCCGCGGCCCGGCCGGGCACGGCTCGATCCCGCTCGAGACCAACGCGCTCACGCATCTCTCGGCCGCGGTGACGGCCGCCGCCACGTGGGTGCCGCCAGTCTCACTCAATGAAACAACGGCCGCCTACTTCAAGCGCCTGGCCACGATCTCGACGCCCGAGCAGGCCGCACGCTATCGCGCGGTGCTCAGCCCCGACACGGCAGTCTCGGGCCCTGCCGACGCCTACTTCCGCCGGGCTGAGCCGATTCATGCCTCGATGCTCAGGAGCTCGATCTCGCCGACGATGGTGCAGGCGGGGTACCGCGTCAACGTCATCCCGTCGGAGGTCAAGGCCACCCTTGACGTGCGAACGCTCCCCGATCAGGATCCCGAAGAGTTCCTGGCCACGGTCAGGAAGGTGATCAACGACCCGGCGGTCGACGTGGCCTGGGCCGCACGCGACGTCCGGCCTGGCGCGCCGCCCGCACGCCTGGACTCCGACGCCTTCAAGGTCATCGAGTCGATGGTCACGAAGCACTACGATGCCATCACGCTTCCGACGCTCCTGACCGGCGCCACCGACATGGCGTATCTCCGTGCAAAGGGCATGCAGTGCTACGGCATCGGCCCGGCCCTCGACGTGGAGGATCAGACCAGGGGCTTCGGCGCGCACAGCGACCAGGAGCGTATCCTCGAATCGGAGCTCATTCGTTACAGTCGTTTCTACTTCGACGTTGTCCAGGCGCTTGCCCGATAGCCGTCCATGCCGCGCGTCAGCGTGGGCCGGCATCGCCTCGAGATCTCAAAGGTGACTCATGACCCGTTGCTTCCTGCTCGCGCTCCTCGCATTTGCCATGGCCTGCAGCCCCGCTGAACCGCCCGGCTCGACGCTCCCCTATCCGCCAACCCCCAGGGGCGAGGTGGTCGACGACCTGCACGGCACGAAGGTCCCCGACCCGTACCGATGGATGGAGGACCTCGAGTCAAAGGACGTGGCCGAGTGGATTGCAGCCCAGAACGCGATCACCGAGCCCTTCCTCGCTTCGCTTCCGCATCGCGACTCCCTTGTGACACGGCTGACCGCGCTCTGGAACTACCCGAGGGTGAGCATTCCGATCATGCAGGGCGGACAGCTCTTCTACTCCCGCAACACGGGTCTGCAGCGGCAGTCCCCGCTGTTCATGCGCGCCAACTGGGCGGCCGAGTCGAAGCTGGTCATCGACCCCAACGTCATCTCCGAGGACGGGTCGCTGTCGCTCGCGCAGTACATGCCGTCGCCGAACGCCAGGCTGCTGGCTTATGGCCTGTCGCAGGGCGGTGCCGACTGGCGCACGCTCAAGGTCCGCGACATCGCCTCCGGAAAGGATCTGCCGGACGAGGTCAGGTGGATGCGCTTCTCGGGGATCTCCTGGACGAAGGACTCGAAGGGCTTCTTCTATTCGCGCTACCCCGAGCCGCCCGCGGGCAAGGTGCTCGAGGCCGCGCTCTCGGGCCAGGCCATCTACTACCACCGCGTCGGCACACCGCAATCAGAGGACCGGCTGATCTACGAACGCAAGGACCTGCCAGGGTGGATCGTCGGCGGCGGCGTCACCGAGGATGGCCGCTACCTGCTCGTGGTGATGGCCGAAGGCTCGGGCAACGAGAACCGCCTCTATTACGCCGATCTCCGTTCGCCGAACGCCCCTGACATCGGTGCCGAGATCAAGCCGCTCATCGAAACCGACGACGCCGAATACGCGCCGATTGGCAACACGGGGCCTGTTCTGTACCTTCGGACGGACAAGGATGCGCCGAATCGCAAGGTCATTGCCGTCGACATCCGCCAGCCCGCGCCCACCAACTGGACGACCGTCGTGCCCGAGCAGAAGGAGGCGCTCGAGAGCGTCGCCGTCATCGGCGGACGCGTCGTGGCGCAGTATCTCGTGGACGTGCAGAGCCGTCTCAGGATGTTCGCCCTCGACGGCGCGGACCTCGGGGAGATCGCGCTTCCGGGGACCGGCACGGTCTCGGGCATCAGCGGCCGCGAGGACACGCCAGACATCTGGTACAGCTTCAGCTCGCCGCTCACGCCGGCGACGGTCTATCTCTACGACCCCACAGCGCAGCAGAGCACGGCGTTCGAAGCCCCGACGCCGCCGGTCGATGTCAGCCAGTACGAGACCGTGGCGGGCTTTGCCACGTCCAAGGACGGCACGCGCGTGCCGTACTTCCGCACGTCGCGGAAGGACCTTCCGCGCGACGGCAGCAACCCGACCATGATCTACGGCTACGGCGGCTTCTCGGTCACGATGCTGCCTACCTATCGGCAGGATGTCCCGGCGTGGCTGGAGATGGGCGGCGTATGGGTCACGGCCAGCATGCGTGGAGGCTCGGAGTACGGCGAAGCGTGGCACAAGGCCGGCATGCTCGAGAAGAAGCAGAACGTCTTCGACGACTTCACGGCCGTCGCCGAGCACCTGATTGCCGAGAAGATCACCTCACCGGCCAGGCTCGGTGCGATGGGCGGATCGAACGGCGGGCTGCTCGTCGGCGCCGTGATCAACCAGCGGCCGGACCTGTTCGCCGTCGCGCTCCCGGCGGTGGGCGTAATGGATATGCTCCGCTACGATCGCTTCACCGGCGGGCGTCTCTGGGTCGGCGAGTACGGCTCGGCGGCCAATCCCGACCAGTTCGGGTTCCTGATCAGGTACTCGCCCATCCACAACATCGAGCCGGGGACGTGCTTCCCCGCGACGCTCATCACGACCGCCGACCACGACGACCGCGTGGTCCCGAGCCACTCGTTCAAGTACGCCGCGGCGCTACAGGCGGCCCAGAGTTGCGACAATCCCGTCTTGATCCGGGTGGAAGTGGCAGGGTCGCACGGGTACCGGCCGACCGACAAGCTCATTGCCGAGCGGGCCGACCAGTGGGCGTTTGCCGCGAAGGCGATGGCAATCGAGAAATGACGATTGAGCGATCGGGTGATTGAGTGATTGTTGAGTGATTGGAGATTGGCGATTGGTGATTGATCGCCGATCGGAATCGCCCGATCGGAATCGCCCAATCGCCATCGGCCCGATGTCTGGTTGCGGGCGTCGAGAAACAGCCGCGCGATAACCGTAGTCAGATAGGTCGCTGGGGAACTCCGCTCCCGGTACTCTCGGAACACTCGGCAATCGTCTTCGAGCATGCGAGCCCGAACTGTGCTGACGAAGCCCTCGAGAACGTGTTCGGCGCGCGATATCGCCGCGCCACTTCGTGTGCGATGCGGTCAATGGTACTCAGGTGTTCGAGGTAGAGACGGTGGCAGTCCACGATCTTGGCACAGTGATACCGCAACCCACGTGAAATCGGGAGCTTAATCTGCACGGAAAACATGGTGATTGATTGGCGGGTTCAGTCTACCGGGTGCGATCGTGGAGTGCGACTGACGCGGTCGGTGTGCGCGCCCGCAACATCGAGACGAGCACGTCGTGCGGATTGAGGTGCCGCTGGTGCGCGGTGCGGACGACGGAGGCGAGGACCTGCCGGCTCGTAGCGCCGTGTGGCGAGCGGTTCCCGCCACAGATTTTTCTGGTGACCACGGCGGGGCGCAGGGCCTGTTCGGCGCGCCAATTGGTCGCGTCGATCGTGGTCGGATCGAAGAGAAACGTGAAGAGCGCCGGCCACTCGACCTCGAGGTGCGCCGCGAAGCGACGCACGTCGGCCACCGTGCCGGGGCGATCGAGGCAACGACTGAGGCGTTCGACCAGGTGGCAGCGTGCGACCGCGAGGCCATGGGCTGACCCGCCCCCGCGAGGTGACGGTCCCGGAGGACCAAGGTCCTGCCGCAGAATCTGTTGCACGGTCGTGACGAAGGCCGCGCGCGGGTGGTCGGCCTTGAGCAGCCGACACCGCCGCAGCAGATGTGCGAGACAGGTCTGATGGATCGCTTTCGTGAAGCGCCGATACGGGGCCCAGCCGTCACGCACGATCACACCGGCGAAGCCTTCGCCCAGCAGCGTGGCCGCCTCAGGATAGCCACACCCGGCGAGAATCAAATACACGGTCGTGGCTCGAGTGGTCGTCGTCCAGAGCCAGTGCGGGTGGCCGGCGATCTTCCAGCTGTTTTCATCGGGGGCCACGACCGGGCTGCCGCGCACCTGGTCACACAAGGCGGCATACGTCGGCTGCGCCTGACGCGCGGCGCGATGCACGGCATGGACCAGGCCGCTGCGGGTCACGGTCAACCCGTACTGTTGGTTGGCGCAGCAGTGTCGCGATCTTGCCGAACGAGAGGCCGAGCTGTTTGTTTAGAATCACGGCGAACGCGATCACCTGCGCGCCGAGTTGCGCACTGACCCGCGCCGAGCGCATCCGAGGTCTGCAGCGGGTGGCGCCCCTGCACGCGTCGGCCACACCGGCGGCAGGCGCCGATGTGAATGCGAAACTCGCGCACGACAATGCGAGGGACCGGCAGTTCCTCTTGAAACTGTGTCGCGACCCGCGTTTCGCGGAGGCCGGCGCCACAGTCCGGACACGCGCCCGGCAGCGGTGCGGCGTGTCGCTCATCGACGCCCGACGGTCGACGCGGTTGGGCTTTCGGCCCGTAGTGGACGCCGGCTTCCGTCCCAGGCCGTCGCGGCTGGCGGATCATCGGTTTCGCAAAGGGGGCCGCTTGACGGTGGGCGGCACGCCGCGCGTCCTCAAGTTGCCGCTTCAGCCGATCGTTTTCACGCCGCAGACCATCCCGTTCGCGTTCGGCACGTTCCAACTCTTGGCGCAAGCGATCCCGTTCGTGCTCCGCGCGTTCGCGCAGTTCATCGATTGCTCGTGGTTCTTGATCGCCGTCGAGTGTCGGCCGTTGCGGCACGCTGCATTCATGGCAGGCTCGCGATCGCTGTACAAGTACGACATTTTGGATCGACAACCGTCTGCGACCCGCGAATCGATTACAAAATATGTCCGCACAGAATCGGTGAGATACTAGCGAAATCGAGCCGTCTTATAAGGAGGTGATTGTCTTGCGATGGAGTTCCCAGGATTTAGCCCGGATTATTCACCAGAGCTGATGCAAAGCGGTGCGGCAGCGGCGTGGGTGGCTCGCGAAGGCCAGGGCGCGCCTGGGCCCCCGGTGGAGCGCCTGACGAGGCGCGCGTGAGGGGTGCGACACGAGCGGGGACGCGCGATCGTGACCGAGGAGACACACGTCGGCTGTCGTGTCGGCGGTGCGACGTCGAGTGGGGAGCGGGTCAGGCGCGGACGGCGCCGAAGCTGGCGGCGATCGCCTGCCACGCGTGCGGGTCGGGGTGGGCGCGTGGCAGATGCAGCACGAATCGGCGGACGGAGCGCGTGACGCGCACGCCGATCTTGAGCAGCACGAGGCGCAGGCGGCCGACCTGGGCCCGCGCGAGCGACGTGCGGTCGGCGCGCAGTTGGAGTTCCTGCAGCAGGACGTACGCCGCCGCCGTCAGGGTCACCCGCAGTTGGTTGGCCCAGAAGCGCGAGCAGCTGGTGCGGCCCACTGCGAGGTCGTGATGCAGTTCTTTGAGCCGGTTCTCGCTGTCGCCGCGCGCACAGTAGATCTCGCGATACAGCCGCTCGGGCCGATGCCGCAGATTCGTGATGACGATGCGCGGGTTGTCGCGCAGCTCGCGCCCGGGGTGGACGACGACTTCGGCCTTGATCACGGCACGGCGTGGATGCGGCCAGGTCTTGGCCTGATAGCGGGTCTCGCCGAAGACCCGTGCCGACGCCCCAGTGGCCTCCGCCTGGGTGCGCGCCTCGGCAAGCAGGGGGGCGGCGGTCGTCTCCAGCACCTGATTCTTGGCCATGGCCACGACGTATTCCACGCCAGCGGCCTCGAGCTCGTCGAAGAGAGCCGGCGTGGCGAAGCCGCCGTCCAGGCGGACCCGGACGCGGGCGCGCGGGAAGGCGGCCCATACTTTCGGGATGAGGCGCCGCAGCAGGCTCTGCGCCCCCACCGCGGTGGCGGCGTTGCCCGGGCGCAGCACCGCGGCGACGAGATACTGGCGCGGCTCGTCGTCGATGGTCAGAAAGGCCATCAGCGGCAGGTAACACCAGCCACTGTAGAAGCCATTGAAGAAGGTGAGTTGTTGCGCCCCGTGCGTGGCATCCTCGGTCACGTCGAGGTCGATCGTGATGCGGCGCGCGTGGTGTTTCCGCCGACGGTGGCGGGCGATCACGGTGTCGGTCAGCGCCTCGCCCAGGCCGTAGAGCGCCCGTGGCCTGATCGCATTCTCGAAACGCGACACCGTCGGCTGCGACGCCAGCCGCCCACCCGTGATCGGATCGCGATCGAGCAGGCGTTTCTGGATCGGATCCTCCGCCAAGCCGTCGGCGTCGTTCGCATCGGGATAGCCGCACGCGATCCCGAAGATCCGCTGCGCGAGCACGTCGGACCACGGGTGGGTCACCCGCGTCGCCGCCCGCGGGTCGGGCAGCGCCTTGGCCAGACCGCTGATCAGGCCGAGCGATCGATCCGCGGCCTTGAGCAGAATCGCACCGCCATCCGAGCTGGCGTGCGCCTGATCGAACGTGGCGACCAGAGGCCGATCAAAGAGGTCGGGGAAGAGAACAGTCTGTGGTACCGTGGGGTCGTTCAACAGCGACGCCTCCGTGTGGCGAAAGGTTCCTTCAGCAAGGCCTTTGTACCACTCGGAGGCGTTTCCATCTGTGCGGAATCAGACCGACTCGTGAATAATCCGGGCTAATCACGAGTCCGCCGAGGCTACTACACGCAGCGCTGTGGAATCAAGATACAAGGCAAACGTGCCAAGACGACTCAGGCGTGCGTTCCATGTCGACCAGCGCGATCTCGAGCGCCAAGCGCCAGGCTGTTGTTCGGCGAGACGCACAGAGGTCCAGCCGGGAGACCATTCGCGAGGTTTCGTGCTGGCGCGCGTTCTCACGAGATGCGGCGGGAACCGTGTCCCGCGTCGACGCCACCCAATCTTCAACAATCGGCCATCACCCGCCCAGTCAATCGCCAATTCTTCACTCGTCCCGCAATACGACCAGCGGATCGACGCGCGACGCGCGGTAGGCGGGCACCAGGCAGGCGATGGCGGCGACCACGCCGATCGTGCCGACGACGCCGGCGATCGTGGCCGGATCGGTGGGCTGCACCCCGTACAACAGCGACGCGATGAGCGTACTGAGGGCATACGCGCCGGCCAGACCCGCGGCGACACCGATTCCCGCGAGCGTCAATCCCTGGGCGAGGACCTGCCCCAGCACGCTCCGCTGGTCGGCACCGAGCGCCATCCGAATGCCGATCTCGCGGCGGCGTTCGGCCACCATGTAGGACAGGACCCCGTAGGTTCCGATGGCCGCGAGGAGCAGTGCAAGGCCGGCAAACGCGCCGAGGAGCTGCGCGAGAAGCCGCGGCCGGCGGATCGACTCGTCGAACACGGCGCCCATGTCGCGCAGGCGCACGACCGGCACGGCACGATCCGCCTCCCGCACGACGCCCTCGACGGTCGCCGCGAGCGCCGATGACGGCAGCGTCGTCCGCATCACGATGTTCATCGTGGACGGCGCCTGTCCGACACCGCCGAACAGCTTGACGTTCGCGGTCTGATCGACGAGGAAGTAGAACTCGGTGCCGGTCTTCTGATCGACGCCACCCTGCTTGACGTCCTTCGCCACGCCGACAACGGTGAACCACGGGATCTGGACCTGGGGGCCTCCTGACGGCCGGAGCCGCTGTCCGATCGGGTTCTGTCCTGGCCAGAACGTGTTGACGAGCGTCTCGTTGACGACGGCCACGGGCCCTTCGGCGGCGGCATCGGTGGCGACGAATCCGCGTCCCTCGACAATCGGAATGCCCATCGTCTCGAAGTAGTCGGTCATCACCTGCTGGTAGTAGTCGACGTTCTCGAACGGGCCTTCCGGAGGCGCCGTGTAGTTGTCGATGTCGGTGTCGTTGGCGTTCACCGGCCGGTCAGGGGGCAGGCCCGACATGGCCGAAGCGCCCTGCACGCCTGGCAGTTCGCGCAACCGGCGGAGCAGGCGATCGTAGAACTGAGCGCGATCGCCGGGCTGCGCGTAGTTCACCACCGGCACGGTGAGCGAGAAGGTGACCAGGCGTGAGCGATCGAACCCGGCATCCACCGTGGCCAGGTTGTAGACCGTTCGCATGAGGAGCCCCGCGCCGATGACGAGCATCACGGCGAGGGCGACTTCCGCCATCACGAGGCCGCGGCGAACGTGGTGACGCGCGGCGCCGGTCGCCCCTCGCGCGCCGCCTTCCTTGAGCGCCGCCGCCAATCCACCCGCACGCGTGTGCAGGAGCGGCGTCAGACCGAAGATCACGCCCGTCGCGACAGAGACCGCCAGCGTGAACAGCAGCACGGCCGGATCGACGGCAACCTCCGTCGTGCGAGGCAGGCTCGTCGGATACGCCGCAAGGATGGCCTGCACGCCGAGCCGTGCGAACAGCAGGCCGAGGAGCCCGCCGGCCAGCGAGAGCAGGACGCCTTCGGTCATGAACTGCGCGAGGAGACGGCCACGGCCCGCGCCGATCGCGGCGCGCACGGCAAACTCGCGCTGGCGCGATTCGGCGCGCGCGAGGAGCAGATTGGCGAGATTGGCGCAGGCTATCAGCAGCACGAATCCCACGGCGGCCTGGAGTACCCAGATGGCGCGGCTGGCGCCGCCGACGATCTCCTCGGCGATCGGCTCCATCTGCAGCACGTGACCGGCGCCCGGGCCGGCGGCCGCGTCGCCGGTTGGCGCCGGCGCGAAGACGTGTTGCTTGACCCCCACGCGCTCGCCCCAGTTCGCGATGAGCGACTGGAGTTCGGTGTCGGCCTGCCGGGGCGAGACGCCGTCCTTCAACCGTCCGATCAGGTAGAGGAAGTGGCTGCCGCGATTCTGCCGATTCGCGGGATTGAGGCCGATGGGCAGCCAGATCTCGGTCCGGTTGTCCATGACGTCGGTGCCGGGCGGCATGATGCCGATGATCTCCCGCCGCACGCCGTTGACCTCGACGGTGTCGCCCAGCACGGCCCCGCCGCCGAACGCGGTCTGCCACAGCTCGTGCGAGAGGATGGCGACCTGAGGAGGCTGCGGCGGCGGTGATCCGGGCGGTCCGGCGCTGCCCGTCACATCCGTTTCGCCCTTCGCGAAGAGCCGGCCTTCGGCGGGCTGCACGCCGAGCACGCGCATCAGATCGTCGGTGACCGAGGCGGACCGCACGCGCCACGGCCGATCGCCCGCCAGCAGGTTGACCTCGCCCGTCGTGAACGCGCCCACCTCGGCGAAGGACTGGTTCAGCTCGCGAAACTCGAAGTACTCGGGCGGCGAGACCCAGAACTGGTCGAAGCCCATGTTCGGAAAACGCGTCGTCAGGTACATCAGGCGATCCGGCTCGGGATACTGGAGCGGCCGCAGGATCACGCCGTTGACGATCGAGAAGATGGCGGTGTTGGCGCCGATGCCGAGGGCGAGCGTGAGGATGGTGACGAGCGCGAAGCCTGGCGTTCGAAGCAGGCCCCGCACGGCGTGACGCACGTCTTGAACCAGGTTGTCCAGCATGGCTGTGGGGTTGGACGGCGCGGGAGGCCAAAGAGTTCAAGGGGCTCTCATCACCGTCTCATGCCGGCTTGGTACAACCGGGACGTGCGAACACTCCTGGTGTGGACGGCGCTCGCGGCGGGATGGGCGCCGGTCGCGTGGGCCCAATCGACACCCGTCCGTGAAACCGCCGTCTCCCTTCGCGACGTCGTCGATGCCGCGCGCGCGCTCTCCCCACTCGTGGCGGCCGCCGAAGCGCGAGACGAAGCGGCCGGTCTGGCCCTGGACGAAGCGGGACGCTGGCCCAACCCGGACATCGAATTCCGATCAGAGAACTGGGCGTCGGGCGTGGCGGGGGGCCTGCCCCTCGATACCTTTGTGACGGTCACCCAGACCATCGAACTCGGCGACAAGCGTGGGGCCCGCCGGGGACTGGCAGAAGCCACGCGGTTGGGCACCTCCGCGGCGATTGGCTCGACAGCCGCCGGCGTGCAGCGCGAGGCGGCCCTGCGGTTTCTCGACGCTGTTCGTCTGAGGGATCGGGCAGGGGCATTGGCCGATCAGCACGACGCACTCACCGAGATCGTGCGGGTCCTGCGCCGGCGCGTCGACGAAGGCCTGGCGCCCGAGTCCGAGCTGGCGCGGGTGACAACCGAGCAGACGCGGCTCTCGGCGGAGCTTCTCCGCGCGCGTCTGGCTGCCGTCCGTGCCACAGCACCGCTTTCGATGTTCCTGATTGACGGCGTCGCCAGGCCCGAGGCCCTTGTCCGTCCCACCATCGTGCCCGTACCCGAGGGTTCGATCTCCGATCTGGCCTCCGCGGCTTCGTCGCGGCGTCCCGATGTCGTGAGCGCGCGAGCCCGTGTCGAGGCCGCACGCCAGTCGCTTCGATACGAGGAATCGCGCGGGGTCCCGGATCTCTCCGTGAACGGCGGGCTCAAGCGGACCACCGACATCAACACCGGCGTACTGGCTGTCGCCATCCCGATTCCGCTGTTCGAACGGAACCGCGCCAACGCGGCTGTCGCTCGCGGACAGGTGCGGGCCATGGAGCTCGAGCTCGACCAGGTGACGCGCCTCGCCGCGGCTGAGGCCGCCGCGGCTCTCGAGACGGCGCGCGCCCTTCAGGCCGAGGTCATCGACCTCCGAGCACGCCTGGTCGCTCCCGCACAGCTCGCTCGCGCAGCCGCCCGCTCCGCCTTCGAACAAGGCGCATTCGACCTGCTCAGGCTGGTCGACGCGGAGCGCGCGCACGTCGACGCCCTGCTCTCTGCCAACGACCTCGAGATCGATGCCATCGCGGCCGCCATCGAGGCGCGCCTTGCCCTCGGAGACTCGCTCCTGCCATGACTTGTCCTGTTCACCTCGTCGTGTTGACGGCCGCCCTTGCGGCAGCCTGCGGATCACCGCCACCATCCGAGGCACCAGCTGCTTCACCCACGCCGCCCGATACCATTGCCCTCAGCGGCGAGGCCGCCAGGACGGCTGGCATCGAGACCGAGATCGCGCGCGCGGTGAATCGAATCGATCGGCTGTGGACCGCGGGTGTGGTCGCGTTCGACGAACGGCGCACGGCCCGCCTTGGTTCACTGGTCGACGGCATCGTCTCCAAGGTCGACGTGCAGCCCGGCGATTCGGTACGCGCCGGCGCCGTCGTGGCCCGATTGCACAGCCATGTCGTCCACGACGCCTGGGCGGCGTACTTCACCGCCCTGGCCTCCCGAGAGCGGGCCGCGGCGGAGCTGGCGTACGCGCGCACGGCGGAGTCGCGGGCCATCAGGCTCGTGGAGGACCGGGCGCTCTCGCCGCAGGAGCTCGAGCGCGCGCGTGCGGATCTGACGGCCGCAACCCACGCCGAGGCCGCCGCTCGAGCCGAGGTGATCCGCGCCGAGCAGGAGCTCGAGCACTACGGCCTCACGCCCGCGCCGGGTTCGGACCCGCACGAGAACGACGAGGTCCCGGTGCGCACGCCCATCGCAGGCATCGTCATCGAGCGGGCGGTGTCGGCAGGGTCGGTCGTCACGCCGGGAGCGCCGGTTGCGGTCGTCTCGGATCTGGCACGCGTGTGGGTCATCGCGGAGATCGACGAGTCCATGCTCGGCCGCGTCGCGGTCGGCGGCCCGGTGGACGTGTATGTGGCCGCGTATCCGGAGACGGCCTTCCAGGGCACGCTCACGTTCATCGGCGATGTCGTCAACTCGTCGACGCGGCGCGTCGCGATTCGCGCGGAAGTGGACAACAGCGGCCGCCGCCTCAAGCCGCAGATGTTCGCCACGGTCGCGGTCGGCGCGGCCGCGCCTCGCCAGACGGTCGTCGTGCCGGCGCGCGCCGTGCAGGCCATCGAGGGTGAGACGATCGTCTTCGTGCGCGACACGCAGGGCCAGTTCATCCGGCGGGCCGTTGTCACGGGCCCGGAAGTGGACGGCACGATCGAGATCCTGCGTGGGCTGGACGAGGGCGAGACGGTCGCCACCGCCGGCGCCTTCCTGCTCAAGTCCGAGGTGCTCGCGCCGGCGTCCGAGGAGCCCTAGCCGTGGGTCTTGTCGAACGCTTCGTTCACGCCACGCTCGGCCAGAGGCTCTTCGTCCTGCTGTGTCTGACGGCGCTGATCGTGACGGGCGTCTTCGTGGTGCGTGAGCTGCCGGTGGAGGCCTTCCCCGATCTCACGAACAACCAGGTCGTCGTGATCACCGAGGCGCCGAACCTCGCGGCGCCCGAAGTCGAGCAGCGCGTGTCGTACCCGATCGAGACGGCGCTCATGGGCGTGCCCGGCGCCGAGGAAGTGCGATCGATCTCGAAGTTCGGGCTCTCGATCGTCACGGTCGTCTTCGACGACGCGGTGGCCACCTACTTTGCGCGGCAGCTCGTGAGCGAACGGCTGACCGACGTGCGGGGGCGTCTGCCGGCGGGACTCGATCCCGTGCTCGGCCCCGTCGCGACGGCCTTTGGCGAGATCTACCAGTACGTCGTGGTGGGCGAAGGGGACGCGATGGCCACCAAGACCACGCACGACTGGGAGATCCGCAACCGCCTGCGGTCCATTCCAGGCGTCAGCGAGGTCAACTCATGGGGCGGGCTGACCAAGCAGTTCCAGGTGGTGGTGAACCCGTTGGGGCTCGAGAAGTACGGCCTGGAGCTGAGAGACGTCTTCCAGGCCGTCGCGGACAACAACGAATCGTTCAGCGGCGGATTCATCGAGCACCGCGACGAGCGGTACACGGTTCGCGGTATCGGGCTCCTGGGCGGCATGGACGACCTGGGGCGAGTGGTCCTGCGCTCGGAGGGTGGCACGCCGATCCTGTTGCGCGACGTGGCGACGGTCTCCGTCGCGCCGATGCAGCGCAATGGCGCCGTGACCCGCAACGGCCGGGGCGAAGTGGTCAGCGGCATGGTGATCATGCTGAAGGGCGAGAACGCGATGGACCTGTCGGCACGCGTCAAGTCGCGCATGGCCGAGATCGTGCCGACGCTCCCTCCGGGGATGCGGATCGAGCCCTTCTACGACCAGAGCGAGGTCATCGACCGCACGTCCGCCACCGTGACGCGCAACCTGCTCGAGGGCTGCGTGCTCGTCATCGTCGTGCTGTTCGTGTTCCTCCGGGACGTTCGGGCGGCGCTCATCGTGGCGGCCGTCATCCCGCTCTCCATGCTGGTGGCCTTCATCGGCATGCGGACCTTCGGCGTCTCGGCCAACCTCATGTCGCTCGGCGCCATCGACTTCGGCCTGATCGTGGATGGCGCCGTCGTGATGATGGAGAACTTCGTGCGCCGGAGGACCGACCTCGGTGACCGGCTGGCGCAGGCCACCGGGATGCATGCAGCGGAGGCGCGTCTCGGCTTCTTCCGGAGCGCGGCCGTGGAAGTCGCGCGCCCGGTGCTCTTCGGCGTGCTCATCATCATCGCGGTCTACCTGCCGATCTTCACGCTGGAGGGCCTGGAGGGGAAGATGTTCCGCCCGATGGCCATCACGGTCTGCTCCGCGCTCTTCGGCTCGCTCGTCCTGTCGCTGACCGCCGTTCCTGTCGTGTCCTCCTACCTGCTCACACTCGGCGGAGTGCATCGAGAGGAGCGGTGGTTCATCCGCCTGCGCGAGCGGTACCTGCGTCACCTCGCGGCTCGCATGACACACAAGGCGAGCACGATCGCCATCGCCGCCGCCGTCGTCGCCGCGGCCCTCGGGTCGCTCCTGTTCATCGGGACCGAGTTCATGCCGAAGCTCGAGGAGGGCTCGATCCTCATCGAGACGCGAAGGCTGCCGTCCGTGTCGCTCGAGACCTCGGTGGAGATTTCCGGCCGCGTGGAGCAGAAGCTGTTGTCGGAGTTCGACGAGATCTCCGAGATCGTGACCAAGCTGGGGCGGCCCGACCTGGCCACCGAAGCCATGGGCATCTACCAGGGGGACGTCTACGTGCGCCTTCACCCCGAGGACGGGTGGGAGAGCGGCCGGACCAAGGCGGAGCTGATCGATGCGATGGCGGCATCGCTGACCGAGTTCCCGGGGCTGACCGTCAACTTCACGCAGCCCATGGCGATGCGGCTCGACGAGGTGGTGTCGGGCATCAAGGCGGACGTGGCCGTCAAGGTGTTCGGTCCGGACGCTTCGGTGCTCGAACGGATCGGCGAGCAGGTACGGGGGGTGCTGGAAGACATCCGGGGGGCGGCAGACGTGCAGGTCGAGATCCTGTCTGGCGCCGCGCAGATCGAGGTCCGGCTGGATCGCGACGCCATCGCGCGCTACGGGCTGCATGTCGCCGACGTGCAGGAAGTCGTCGAGACGGCCGTCGGCGGCCGCGAGGTGACCGAGTTGCTCGACGGCGCGCGGCGATTCCCGGTGGTGGTCCGCTACCCCCCATCGGCGAGGACCGACATGACGTCCCTGGCCGCGATTACCGTCGCGGCACCGGGAGGCGAGCGCGTGCCCCTCGGCCGTCTCGCCGCGATTCGAGCGGCATCGACACCCGAAGCGATCACCCACGAGAACGGCGAACGCCGGCTCGTCGTCCAGAACAACGTCCGCGGCCGCGACGTCGGAAGCTTCGTCGCCGACGCCCGGCAGCGCATCGAGTCCCGGGTCATGCTTCCGGCCGGCTACTACCTCACGTGGGGCGGGCAGTTCGAGAACCAGCAGCGCGCCATGTCGCGGCTCATGATCGTCGTCCCGCTCTCGCTGGCCATCATCTTCGTGCTGTTGTACACGACGTTCGGCCGGGCGCGCTGGGCGCTGCTCATCCTCATGAACGTGCCCTTTGCCGCCGTGGGCGGTATCGCAGCGCTCTGGCTTCGCGACATCCCGCTCAACCTCTCGGCATCCGTGGGCTTCATCGCGCTCTTCGGCATTGCCGTCCTGAACGGCGTCGTCATGATCGCCGCCATCCGCGCGCTGCGCGAGGACGAGGGCCTCGGTCTTCGGGACGCGATCATGACCGGCGCCGGTACGCGTCTCAAGCCGGTGCTGATGACGGCCACGGTGGCGGCCATCGGTTTCGTACCGATGGCCCTGTCACAGACCGCGGGTTCGGAAGTGCAGCGGCCGCTCGCCACGGTCGTGATCGGCGGGATCGTCACGTCGACGCTCCTGACGTTGATCGTGCTGCCCACGTTGTACGAGATGATGGAATCCTGGGTGGCGACGCAGGCGGAGCGCCGCCCCGGGGCGTGACATGCGCGTGCTCGTGGTCGAGGACGACCCGCAGATCAGCCGGTTCATCCGGCGAGGCCTGGAGGAGGACCACCACTTCGTGGACCTCGTCGAGGATGGCAGCGCTGCCGTCGAGCAGGGCGCGGCCGAGGAGTACGACGCCATCCTGCTGGACCTGATGCTGCCCTCGCTCGACGGCTTCGAGGTCTGCCGGCGTCTGAGGGCGCGCGGTGTCGATACGCCCATCATCGTGGTGACGGCCAGGGACGGCGTTGGCGACCGCGTGGAGGGCCTCGACGGCGGAGCGGACGACTACCTGGTCAAGCCGTTCGCGTTCGACGAGCTCCTCGCGCGTCTTCGAGCCGTGGCCCGGCGGGGGCGCTCCCGGCACCTCTCCCGCCTCCTCACCTACGGGTCGATCGCCATCGATCCGGTCGATCATCGGGTCACCGTCAACGGCGACGTCCTCACCCTGACTGCCACCGAGTACCGGCTTCTCGAGTTCCTGGTCCGCCGGTACGAGTGCATCGTGACGCGGGATCAGCTCGCGCAGCACGTGTGGGGCGGCGACTACGATCCGTCCTCGAACAACGCCGACGTGTATGTCGGGTACGTTCGCCGCAAGCTGCTGGCAGCCGCGCCGGATCCCCTGATTCACACCGTCCGCGGCCTCGGGTACATCCTCAGGCAAGGCGGGATGCCTTGACGGGACGGCCGGCGATTCGCTCGTTCCGCGCGCGGCTGACCCTGCGGTGGACGCTCGCCCTGGGCATCCTCCTCGGGTTGGCCAACCTCGCCATCTACACCGGCGCACGCGGCTATGCCTATCGTTGGCTCGACCGAAACGTGCGGACGGTCGCCGCAACCGAGGCGGCGTCGTCGACCGATGGCCTGGTGGACGTGCACCTCCACGAGTGGTCACGCGATCAGCTGGCGGGCGGCGAGTTCACGGAGAAGTTCGTGCAGATCTTCGACGGCGAGGGCCGCATGGTCCTGCAGTCGACGAAGCTCGCCGATCATCCTCCGGTCATCCCGGCGGACGTGCTGAACGAAGCGCTCATGGGCAATGCACCGCTCGTCACCCTCGAGGTCCAGGGCCGGCGCGGCCGGGCGGCCGTGCTGCGGGCGACCCGCGATGGCCGGCCGTTCGCCGTTGCCGTTGGACTCTTCGCCGACAACGTGGAGGAGGGCCTGGGCTACCTGGCGTGGCTGCTCGCCATTGTCTGGGCGGTCGGCCTGGCGGCGACTGCCGGCGTCGGCTATGTGCTCGCGTCGCGCGCACTCGCGCCGGTCGCCGCCATTACGGAGCGCGCGAACTGGATTGCCCAGGGCCACTTCTCGACGCGCCTCGACCCGCCGGCGACCGAGGACGAGATTGGCCGGATGACCCGTCTGCTCAACTCGATGCTGGATCGGCTGCAGGGCGCGATCGAGGCCAACCGCCGATTCGCGTCGGATGCGTCGCACGAGCTGCGCGGGCCGCTGACCGCGATGGCCGGTGAGGTCGACGTCACGCTGCGGCATCCGCGCTCCGCCGACGACTATCGCGACACGCTGCAGCTCGTGCGCAGGCGGCTCGACGATCTGACACGGCTCGCCGAGGACCTGATCGTCCTGGTCCGGACGCAGGAGGGCACGCGCGAGCTGGTCCTGCGCGAGGCCGCCCTGGAGCCGCTGGTCACCGAGGCCTTCGCGCGCCTCGACGCCGTCGCCTCCGCGCGCAGGGTGACGCTCTCCCGCCACGGCCTGCACGACTTGCAGGTCTACGCGGACCCCGCGCTCATCGCGCGCGTCGTGGACAACGTCATCGCGAACGCGGTGCTGTACAACCGCGAGAACGGCACCGTGGAGGTGGCCGCCCGTGTCCAGGAACCGGAAGCGGAAGCCTGGGAGGCGCCGATGATCGAGCTGTGCGTGCGCGACACCGGGCCAGGCATCCCGACCGAACTGCAGGAGCGCGTGTTCGAGCGCTTCTTCCGCGTCGATCAGTCGCGGGCGCGGCACACCGGGGGCAGCGGGCTCGGCCTCGCCATCTGCCGGGAAGTGCTGACGATGCACGGCGGGACCATCCGGGTTGCCGACGCGTCGGCAGCAGGCACGACGATCGAGATCAGGATGCCGGGCCGCCGGGTGTCGGCGGCTGACAGCCGGGACCTCACGGCAGCGGCCACGCCCTGAGACGCCACCCTCGGCAGGACCGGGTGGACGAGCCTTCGCGATAAGCTACGGAGCGTGCGGGGAATCACGACGGTCGCGCTGCTGGTGATTGGGGCATGGACGCTCCTCCCGCCGCCAGTGGCGGCCCAGCCGCCGCTCGTCCCCGCCACGTTCGATCTGCCCGTGACCGGTGGAGCGGCCACGCTGGCACGGCTGGGGATCAGGCCCGAGGACCGCGCGGTGGCGCTGCCGCTCATGGCACGCGCGCTCCACGGGGCCGCCGCCGTCAACACCAGCGGCAGCCTCGCCGTCACGTTCACCGAAATCTTCGGCGCCGTCACGACGGGCACCTCGGTCCCGGTCCCCCCGGGCGACCCGGCCGTCATCCTGGCGCCGTACTCCGATCGGTTCTGGCGGCGCGTCCTCGCACTCGACGAGAGTGCCGATCTCTTTGCCGCGATCGTCAAGAACCGCGGGGCGCTGCTCCTCGCCGCAGGCGCGATGTATACCGACCACGCGACCCGGGAATGGCTGGAGCGCGAGCCCTCGTTCGCGGCGCTGATTGTCAAGTCGTGGGCCGGTGCGTTTGCCGTGGCAGCGCCCGGGCTCTCGGTCACCGCCGACGGTGTGGGGCTGCCGGGCGGCGCCGGGACGGCACGCACCTGGACCGACCTCGTCGGGGTGCCGCCCACGGAGGTCTCGGAGTTCGTCAGACGCCTCCTCGATCGGGACCAGGGACGGCTGGCGCGGTTCTTCACCACGCTCCACCGGCTGGATGCGAGGGCGCGAGACGCGGTCCTCGCTCCGGTCGGCCGCGAGGACCCGTCCACCGCGCTCGCCACCCTCTACGGCGTCGCCAGGCGCGCCGAACCCGTGTGGTCGCCCAACGTGCATCCTTACCAGTTGAGCCACGTCGACCTGCAATCGGTGCTGCACGCGCTGTCCGAGATCAATCCCGACGCGCTCCCGTCCACCGCCGGGTTGTGGCCCGCCCTCCTCGAGAGCCGGCCGAGGTCACGGCGCGATGCGATGGCGCTTCTCGCGCGCGCCCCTGCCACGCCGGCCTTTGCGGCCGTGGTTCGCACGGTCGTCGACGGCTCGACGCGCGAGCGTCGCGATCGGCTCACGATGATCGCCCTGGCGCGCCGCGTCTGGCGCGAGGGGGCCGACCCCGCCGAGCAGGCCGAGGCGGTGTACGCGCTCGCCCAGTTCCCGCGATACCGATCGCTGCTCCTGACGCTCGATCGCATGGACGTCCTCTCGCCCGGCACCTGGGCGGCACTGGTCGATGCCGCCCGCCGCGCGGACCAGGGCGGCGACACGGAGCGCCGGGAGCGGCTCGCGCTCTTCCAGGGCGCGCTCGCGGTGCTCGAGCGCGCACGCCTGACGCGCAGCCTCAGTGCCGACGATGCGGACCGGCTCGCGCGCCGGCTGGCGGAGGAGGTCAACCAGGGCGACCTGCGCAGGGCGATCGGATCGTGGATCACCGACACGTTCATGCCGGCACTCCCGCCGCTCTTGCGCCCGGACAGCTTCTCGGGCCAGACGGCGTACGAGTCACGGATCCTCCAGGCGCTCGGAGGTCCCCCGGCCATGACCGGTACGAGCGTCTCGTGGGAGGGACTCGAGTACACGGTGGATGTCGCGGCAGCGGAACACGAGCGGCTCCTGCAGATTCGCAGGCTCCTGCCTTCGCCCGGACTCGATGCGGCGCTCGAGACGAGCGGCCGAGGGCCGCTGGCTGCGGCGCTGACGGCTCTCGCCTATGCGCCGGCGCTCGGCGATCCGGAGGGGCCGGTCACGCTCAGTCCGGACGTCGTCTCGCGCCACGTCTTCGGCCACACGACAGCGGGCGCCGGGCGGGACGCCGCATGGTCTCCGCCGTTCGAGCGATCCGGCACCGGCGCGCCATGGCACGTGGAAGGAAGCCTGCTCGGACTCGACCTCGCGCTCGCTCGCATTGCGCTGCGCCGCCTCTCGGTCGACGACATGCCGGCCATTCCCACCATCAATCTGAACGATCAACTCACACTGGCGAGAACCGCGGTGGCCATGACGCCATCCGCGCTGTCAGACGACGTGCGCGATCGCATGGCGGCCGCGATCGCGCGCGGGAGGCAACGCGTGGCTGACGCCGGTGCCGACCCGGTGGCGATCGGCCGTCTGGCGCAGGAGGTCGCGATGAGCCTCCCGCAGCAACAGACGCTCCGCTGGACGCTCAGCCGCTATCCCGAGGTCGGGCCGGGCCTGTTCGGGTTGCGCGATTTCCTCTGGCTCGGCCGTGAGGACCTCGACGCCGATGCGCTCGCTCCGTGGGGCGTGCTGGCCGACACACTGAGTGGGCGACTCGCCCCGCGATTCGAGGCGCCGGTCCAGTGGGACGCGCTTGCGGGGCGTCCGGATACCGGCATGCTCGCCACGCAGGTTCCCGACCTCACGCTGCGCCTGGCGGAGGTGACGGCGCTGCTCCGCGTCCCCGCCGCCCTGGTCCCGGGCGCCCTGCTCTATGCCACGCAGGACTACTGGCACGAGGTCGAAGCGCGATTCGCGGACGACTGGCCGGCCATGGTGCGCGGAGCGGCGTCCCTGGACGCCACGCGAATCGAGGACTATGTGGCCGCGCTCGGCAGCCAGGGACCGCTCCGGCCCCGGTAGTTGTAGAATCCTCACCTCCGCTCTCATGCGCACGAGCTTTGGCGTGGCATTGGCGCTGCTGGTCGTGGTCGCGTTCCCTGGCGCGCGCGAACAGGAGCTGACCATCCGTATCGTGTCCCCTGGGCCTGACACCTATCTGTCGGGCCCGGTGCTGCTCAAGGCGATCATCGAACCGCCGCCACGCGCGAAGGAAGCCGGGCGCGTGATGTTCTACGCCGATGGGCGCCTGGTGTGCACGCTCACCGACACGGCGCGGATCGAGTGCCCCTGGGACGCCGGCGCCGACGTGAAGGAACACCTCGTCCGTGTCGTCGCCGACCTCACGGGCGGCGGCCGCATCGTCGCGGCCACGCGCACGAAGGCGCTCGACCTGGCGGAGTCGGTCCGTGTGGACGTCGTGCAGGTCACGGCGGTCGTGAACGACGGCAATCGGTTCGTCAAGGGCCTGGCGCGCGATCAGTTCCGGCTGCTCGAGGACGGCGTGCCCCAGACGATCTCGCACTTCTCGAACGAGGGATCGCCGCTCGAGATCGTCGTCGCGGTGGACGTCAGCCAGAGCATGGCGCCGCACATGCCGCAGCTCAAGAACGCGGTGCGCCGCTTCCTCGCCGCGCTCGGTCCGAAGGATCAGGTCACGCTGGCGGCCTTCAACGACAACCTCTTCACCCTGGCGCGCCGCGAGACGCGGGCGGCGGATCGGTCGCGCGCCGTGGATCGCCTGGCGCCGTGGGGCGGCACGGCGCTCTTCGACGTGATCGTGCGCGGCGTGCAGCTCCTCTCGAAGCAACCGGGCCGGCGCGTCCTCGTCGTGTTCTCGGACGGGGACGATCGCACGAGCCACGCGACGATCAACAACGTCGAGGCCGCCATGCGGTCCTCCGACTCGACGCTCTTCATGGTGGCGCTCGGCCGCGGCGCACGCGAAGCGCAGCTGCGCTCGGGTATCCAACGCCTCATCACGCTCAGCGGCGGTCGCGGACTGTTCGTGGAGCGGAGCGACAAGCTGGAGGACGCCTTCGCGGACATCGTGGAGGAGCTGTCGAACCAGTACCTGATCGGCTATCAGTCGACCAATGTCCGGCGCGACGGAGCGTGGCGGGAGATCGAGATCGATCTGCCCGGCGTCGGTCACAGGGTCCGTGCCAGGCAGGGTTACCGCGCGCCTGGAGGACCGTGATGCGCCGGGGTGATGGTCCGCGTCCCCGCGGCGCTCGCGCCCGGCGCGCGATCTCCGCCTGCGCTCTCGCGGCTGCGGCACTCTGCGCCCACCCTGCGATGCGCGCGCAGTCGCCCGTCCAGTTCGGCGCCAGGGCGGAGCTCGTGCTCGTCGACGTCAGCGTCACCGACAACGAGAGCACGCCCATCACCGACCTGACGGCCGCCGACTTCGACCTGCAGGTGAATGGCCAGCCGCGCGCGATTCAGTCCGTGCAGTTCATCTCCACGGTCTCCGAGTCGCCTGTCGAACCAGTCGATCCGGTGGCGCCTTCGTCGAACGACGCGCCGACATCGGGCCGCCTCATGCTCTTCGTCGTGGACGATGGGCACATCAGGGTGGGAGGAGCGCAGGCGATCGTCCGGGCCGGGGAGATGCTGCTCGACCAGCTGGCCGCCGGCGACCTCGTGGGGCTCGCGCGGCTGCCGAGCGGCATCGGCAGCGTGGAGTTCACGGCGGATCGCCAGCGGATCCGCGACGCCCTGCAGCGGCCCGCCGGCACGCCCGAGGGGTTGACCGGCTCGAGGCAGGTGCAGATCAGCGAGGCGTTCGCGCTCGAGACCAACGACATGGACACCTGGCGGCATGCCGTCGCGCGCGAGTGTGCCGGGCAGTCGGACTTCGCGCTCGAGTCGTGCGCGGACATGCTCGAGGCGGACGCGAGAAACGCGATCAGCGAGGCCAGCTCCCGCGCCTCGCAGACGCTGCGCTACCTCGACACGCTCTTCGCCCGCCTCGCGAGGCTCGACTCGCCCGTCAACGTCGTCATGATCTCCGAGGGCCTCTTCCTCGGCCGGTCGCCGCTCAGCCTCGTCGACGTCTCGCGCCGCGCGGCCGAGGCCCGCGTCACGCTCCACATCGTCCGGCCCGCGCAGTCGATGATGATGGACGCGTCGCGAGCCACCCCCGGCGGTTCGCGGTCGTTCGGTCTCGACGACTACCTGATGCGCGACGGGCTGGAGCAGCTGGCCGGCCAGACGCGGGGCCGCCTGCTGCAGATTGCGGCCGGCACCGGCGCAGGCGTCTTCGAGCGTCTCAGCCGCGAGCTCTCCGGATACTACCTGCTCGGATTCGAACCGACCGATGCGGACCGTACCGGCCGGCAGCGGCGTATCCGCGTGCAGGTGCGGCGGCGCGGCGTCACCGTCCGCGCCAGGCCCACCTTTGCGCTCGCGAAGGAGGCGTCGCTCACGACCGACGCGGGAGCCGGCAGGACGGTCGAACGCGAACCCGAAGAGGTCGTGAAGGATCTGCTGTCCGCGCCGCTCCCGGATCGCGGGTTGCCGATGCGCGTGGCGACCTACAACGTCGTCGACCCGAAGGATCCGCGCGTGCGCGTCATCGTGTCCGCCGAGATCGGCGAGCCGGCACGCGAGCCCGCCGAGTGGCCCGTCGGCATCCTCGTACTGGACAAGGACGACAAGGCGGCCGCGGGCAGCGTGTCGCGGATGGTGCTCTCGCCGGCCAGCCCGCGTGCCGAGTCGCCGCGGCTCCTGCAGACGACCGTCCTGCTCGAACCCGGCGAATACACGCTGCGGATCGCGGTCGCCGACGACCAGGGGCGCACCGGAAGCGTGCATCACGTCGTGCGGGCGCGGCTGGCACGCACGGGCGGGCGGCAGGATGTCTCGGACCTCCTCGTCGCGGCCGAACCGGCGCTGCCGGACGGCGTGCGGCTGGCGCCGGCGCCACTCGTGGACACCGAAGGCGCTTCGTTCCAGATTTCGGTAGCCGGGCAGAACAACGCTCAGCTCGCGAACACCGCAGTGACCCTGCAGGTCGCGGAGAACGACCAGGGGCCGCCGCTGACATCGGTCGACCTCCCGCTCGCGCTCAGGGAGGGCGCCGTGCGCACGTTCGGTGGCGTGGTGCGGCTCGGACTGCTCCCGCCCGGCCAGTACGTCGCGCGCGCGCTCGTGTCCACTCCGGGACAACCCGAAACACGAGTCACGCGAACGTTCCGCTTCGCGCCCATCACGACGCTCCCGCCGAGACCGACCGAAGACATGGCCCCGGAGCCTCCGCTCTCCGTGGACGAAGAGGTCCCGCCGCCTCCGCCGCCGCGGATTGCCGTCCGCATTCCGCGGTTCGACGCCGCGACGGTCCTCGCGCCCGAAGTCGTCGGCGCGTTCCTCGACTCGCTCGTGTTCATGTACCCGCCGTCGCCCGAAGCGGCCAGGGTGATTGCCCGCGCGCGGGAGGGCCGCTACGAGGCGCCGGAGCCGCGCGGCGATGCGCCGGAGGGCGAGGAGACGACCTTCGCGTTCGTGCGCGGTCTGGGCGATCTCGGCAAGGGCCGGTACGCGCAGGCGCAGGCGTGGTTCCAGGTGGCGCTCAGGAGCGCATCGGACTACCTCGGATCGGCGTTCTACATCGGTGCCTGTCATGCGGCCAACGGCCGCGACAAGGAAGCGGTCGGTGCGTGGCAGATGTCGCTCCTGAGCGATGCGGCCGACGTCGTGTATCCGCCGCTCGTCGACGGCTTCCTGCGGCTCGGCGACGGGCTGCAGGCGCTCGTGTTCCTCGATGAAGCGCCGGGCGCGTGGACCGACCTCGACGCACGCGACGAGCGGCAGGCCACGGCGGAAGCCATGACCGGCGCGTACGCTCCGGCGCTCGAGCGGCTGCATGGCCTCATCGAACGCCGGCCGGACGACCTGGACCTGCTCTACCTCGCGCTCCAGGTCATGTACCGCGTGCGCCAGGAGAGCGGCGCGCTGAACGACGCCGACAGCGCCCGATTCACCGACTACGCGACGCGCTACGCGGAGGCCAAGGGACCGCAGGCGGCGCTCGTCGCCACATGGCAGAAGTTCATGACGAAGCGCTGACGGCTTCGAACGATTCGACCGCCGCACGAATGGCCGACCGCCGCGTCGCGTCGGTCCGCCAGATGGCGTAGACGTGACGCCGAAGCGTCGGCTCCGACGCCACGATGGTCACGCCCGGCGGCACGTGAACCCGCCCGAGCCTCGGGATGACGGCCGCTCCCAGTCCCGCGCCGACGAGCGCGAGCTGGGTCGCATACTCCGAAGCCGAGTGCGCGACGCGCGGCTCCTGACCGTGAATCCGCAACGTGTGGATCAGCCAGTCGTGGCAGATCGAGCCCTCGGTCCACGTAATCCAGGGTTCGGCGGCCAGCTCGCCCAGCGGTACCGTCCCTCTCGCGGCCAGCCGATGGCTCGACGGCAGCGCGATGTCCGCCACATCATCCATGAGCGGGGCCCTGGTCAGGCCGTCCGGCAGCGGCAGCGGTGCGTTGAACCAGTCCTGCGCGATCACGAGGTCGAGATCCCGCCGCACGAGCAGCGGAATCGACTGGTCGGGCTCCAGCTCGCGCAGCCGCGCCTGCAGCTGCGGGTAGCGTTCGCGAAGCCGGGCGAGCGCCGGAGGCACCAGCCCGCGTGCACCGGTCGCAAAGGCCCCGATGGTGATCTCTCCGGTGACGCTGTCGCGAACGGCATCGAGGTCGGCCTCCGCCTGTTCGAGTGTGCAGAGCACTCGCTCGGTGTGCCTGACCAGGAGGCGTCCGGCGTCGGTCAACCGGACACCGCGCCCCTGTTTCTCGAGCAGCGTGTGGCCAACCTCCCGCTCGAGCTTGGCGAGCTGCTGCGACACCGCCGACGTGGTGACGTGCAGCGTATCGGCAGCGGCCAGGATGGACCCTTCCGCCGCAACGGCGTGAAGGGCACGCAGGCGATCGACGTTGAGCATGTAGAGATTCTAAACTAATACATGCAAAACTATTCACTTGTCCTAATCTGTTTTCGCCCTGATCGTGGGGTATGGCGTCAGGCCCATTCGTCAGCTGGATTCTCCTCGTCGTCCCGGGCGCCATCTGGGGTGCGTCCTTCCTGTTCATCGCCGAAGGGCTCGAAGCCCTGGCGCCGAACGGCATCACGTTTCTGAGGCTCGCGATCGGCTTCGCGGCCCTGTCGCTCGTACCGTCGGCCCGGCGCGCGCTCCACCCGGGAGACGGCAGGGCCACGGCCGCGCTCGGCGTCGTGTGGTTCGCGGTCCCCCTCAGCATGTTTCCCTTCGCCGAGCAGCACGTGTCCTCGGCGTTGACCGGCATGCTGAACGGCGCGACGCCGATCTTCGCGGTGATCGTCGCAGGCATCGTGGCCCGGCGCTGGCCGGAGCGTCCGGTCGTGCTCGGCGTCATCACAGGCGTCATTGGCGGCGTCATCATGGCCGTACCCGGTCTCGACGGCGGGGCCAGCACCCTCGGCATCGCGATGATCGTGTTCGCGCTCGTCTGCTATGGCGTCTCGCTCAGCGTGGCGCGGCCCCTGCAGCAGCGGAGCGGCGCATTGCCGGTCGTCTGGCGGGCGCTCGGCGTCGGCATGCTGCTCACCGCGCCGCTCGGCCTGCCGGACCTCGTCGACGCCCGTTGGACGATGAGGGCGTTTCTGTCGATGTTGGCGCTCGGCGTGCTCGGCACGTGTGTCGCGACCGTGGTCATGACGACGGCCGCCGGGCGCCTCGGCCCGAGTCGCGCGTCGGCCACGCTCTTCCTGGTCCCCGTCGTGGCGCTCGTCCTCGGTGTCGTCGTGCGTGGCGAGGACGTCGCCGTCCCGTCGATCCTCGGCGCCGGAGTGTGCCTGCTCGGCGCGTGGATGATCCGCAGACCGGCCGGACGCGTGCGGCCGGCGGAGGGCCGCGCGGAACCGGTCGGGCCGGTGACGGGCACCTGGCAGCGGCTCGTCCGGGTCGCACCGCTCCTAAACCGTTGATTCAATGGATAGTTACGCCGACGACAGAAGTATTACAGAACCTCGTCCGCGGAGCTGATACTTTCGACTCCGCACATGGCACAACACGTCGCGCAACTCTACGGCCGGAAGGTGTCGAAGGGCGTCAACTGGGTCACGGCCATTGCCATGACCCTGTTCCACATCGGCGCCGTCGCCGCGTTCTTCTACTTCGACTGGGGCGCCATCCTGGCGATGGTCGTTCTCTGGTATGTCTCGGGAAGCTGGGGCATCGGGATGGGGTATCACCGACTCCTCACCCATCGCGGCTTCAAGACACCGAAGTGGGTCGAGTACTTCCTGACCCTCTGCGGCACGCTGGCGCTCGAGGGGGGACCCATCTTCTGGGTCGCCACGCACCGCATCCACCACCAGAACTCGGATCACGAGGGCGATCCGCACTCGCCACGTGAAGGTACCTACTGGGCGCACATGGGATGGATCATGACCGGCAAGGCCATGCACCACGAGACGAACATCCTGAAGCGCTACGTGCCGGACCTCGCCAAGGACAACTTCCACGTCGGCCTGACCACCTGGCACTGGGTGCCGCAGGTCGTCGTCGGCCTGGCACTCCTGGCGATCGGCGGTGTGCCGTATGTTCTCTGGGGCGTCTTCTTTCGCACGGTGTTCGGCCTCCACTGCACGTGGGCGGTCAACTCGGCCACGCATCTCTGGGGATCGCGCCGCTTCGCCACGCGCGACGACTCCACCAACAACTGGCTCGTCGCGATGTTCACCTGGGGCGAGGGCTGGCACAACAACCACCATGCCCATCCCGTGTCGGCGCGCCACGGCCTGGCCTGGTACGAGGTGGACTTCAACTGGCTCGGCATCAAGGCGCTCGAGAAGCTCGGGCTGGCGTGGGACATCAAGGTCGCCAAGGTCACCGAGCGGCTCGAGGAAGAAGCAGCCTAGAGGCAACTCTCCACCAACTTGTAGAGGCAACCCTTCAGGGTTGCCTGACACGAGCGGGATGCCCCACCGGGTCCCGCTCTTTGTTTTTGGGCCTCCAAACTGGCACACTTTCCAACTGCGCTGCATGAGTTCCCCTTTTGTAGCTTTGAACTCTAAACTCTGAACTTGTAACGGCCATCCCCGTGACACGCCGCCAGACCACGACCATCGCCTTCATCGTCTTGTGCGTTGTCCTCGTCGCGGCAGCGGTCTCCCTCAACATCGGGTGGATCATCGTGAACGCGCGGCAGGTCCTGCCGCTCGTGCTCGGCATCCTCGCGTTTGCGCTCATCATTGCGGGCATCGTCGTCTATACGGTGTTCCTCGTGCGGGAACTGCGGCGGACGGAACACCACGACGCGTTCATCAATGCGGTGACGCACGAGCTGAAGACGCCGATTGCGTCGATCAAGCTGTACCTCGAGACGCTGCAGTCCCGCGACGTGGGCGAGGCGCAGCGGCGCGAATTCTACCGGATTATGTTGTCCGACGCCGACCGCCTTCAGCACACCGTGGAACAGGTGCTCAAGGCGGGCGTGGCCGGCCAGCGGCCGCGGCTCGTGCACCGCGGACCGGTGGACCTCGCCGCCCTGGCAGCCGAGTGTGTGGAAACGGCCCTGCAGCGCCATCACCTGCCGGGCGAGGCCGTGCAGTTCGTGTCGCCCGGGCCGCAGACGGCCATGGTGGAGGGCGACGTCGACGAGCTCCGGACGGCGCTCGCCAACCTGATCGACAACGCCGTGAAGTACTCGCTCGACCAGGTGCAGGTCGTCGTGGAGGTCGCCACACCGGCGCCGGACAGCGTGTGGGTGCGCGTCCGCGATCGCGGGGTCGGCATCCCCCCGTCGCAGCTGAAGCGCGTGTTCAATCGCTTCTATCGCTTCCAGGCGCACGGCTTCAAGGTCAAGGGCACGGGCCTGGGCCTCTTCATCGTCAAGTCCATCGCGCGCCAGCACGGCGGCCGCGTCTTCGCCCACAGCGACGGCGAAGGCACGGGGGCCACCTTCACGCTGGAGCTGCCTCGCCTGGTGCGCGGGTGAGCGCCGCGGTCCCCGCCCCATGAGCCGGCTGCTCGTCGTCGAGGACGAAGAACACCTGGCCGAAGGCCTGCGGTTCAACCTGCAGGCCGATGGACACGACGTGCAGGTCGAGAGGGACGGCAGCCGCGCGCTCGATCGCCTGCTCGCGGAGCCCGGCCGGTTCGACGCCGTCGTCCTGGACGTGATGCTGCCGGGCAAGGACGGCTTCGAGGTCGTGCACGCTCTCAGGGAGGCGGGCGTGTACGTGCCGGTCCTCATCCTGACGGCGCGGGGACGCCCCGAAGACGTGCTCGAGGGGTTCGAGGCCGGCGCGGACGATTACCTGCCGAAGCCGTTCGAGCTGGCCATCCTGCTGGCGCGCGTGCGTGGACTGCTCCGCCGGGGTGCGTGGGCCCGCGCCGAACGGGCGACCGCATCCGAGGCTCGCGTGCTGACGTTCTCGGGACGCATCCTGGATCTCGACGCGCTCGAGTTGCGGGTTGGCAACCAGTACTATCAGCTGACGCAGATGGAGAGCGACCTGCTCGCCTACCTGGTCAGGAACGCCGGGAAGGCCGTCTCGAGAAAGGCCATTCTCGAGGACGTCTGGTCGCTCCACGAGGACACCGATACGCGTGCCATCGACAACTTCGTCGTCCGGCTGCGGCGATATCTCGAGGACGACCCGACCAAGCCTCGCCTGCTGCTCACAGTACGTAGTGTCGGGTACAAGATAGCGGTCGATGCGGACGTCAGGTCATGATCGGGCGCTGTCGTGAGCCGGAACGGCACCGGAGCGAGTTGCCGGCGACATCATCCCCGCCAGATCAGGGGCTGAGACCGGACAGCCTGAGCAACAGGAACACCGTCTTCTGTGTCGCGCGGAAGTTGTCGTCCGAGACGACAAGCAGCGTCCGCGAGCCATCGGCGAGCACCGGTCCGAACGTCATCCCTTCGAAGTTGTCGAGGTAGTCCAGCTCCGGCGGCAGGCGGCTGACGATCGACTCGAAGTCGAGCACCAGCTCCTTCGCCACACCGCGCACCTGGACGTCCTGCAGGCTCACGAGCGTCGAGACATCGTCGGCACCGTCGAGACTCACGCGATAAATCGCGATGCGATTGCGTGCCCGCCCCGCCCGGTCGACGAGACACGCACGCTCGAGTGAGAGGAACGTGGAGGCGTCGAGCGCGAGGAGCTCGGTCAGGCCGTTCTCGCCATCGCCGCAGACCGCGTCGAAGCCGTTACCGAGCCGCGTCGGCGCCAGCTGATAGGCCCACTGCCGCGCGGCGCGCCACGTCCTGCCTTCCTTCACGAACTCGACGAGGCGCGTCAGGAGCGCCGACGGGTCCGGCGACGATTCGGTGCCCGCGACGAGCACAGGCGCATCCGCCACGCGCGGCTGTTCGAGGCCGGCGACGAGCCGGCCGTCGGGCGTGACCGCCAGGGCTTCGGCACCCTGGTTGGCACGAATCCCCTGGGCATCGATGGCAAAGGCAGAGGGCCAGTCCATCACCTGCCGTACGACGGCGCCACGATCGAAATGCAGAAACGCCACTGGCCACGTCTCTCCGGGATGCTCCGAGGTCGGGCCGCCCACGTGGCCCTCTTCGCTCGCGATGAACGTGCCGTCGCCGAGTGCCGCGACGGCTTCGAGATCGGCCCCGACCACACGACGCCGCTCGACACCGGCCCCGGGCACCAGCGGTACGACGCGGTCGACCGTGACGGACAGGCGGCCGTCGACATACTGGACGTCGAGCCATGCGAACCGGGCGGGTTGGTGGTCGTCGATGATGCCAAGGTACCGGCCGTTGTGCTCATCCCACGTGATGCCGGACACGCTGCCGAAGTGCGTCGCGCGGTCGGTGTCAGGTCCAACGGGCCGGGAGGGCAGGATCGCCACGGAGAGCAGTTCCAGCGAGAGCGGCCCGGCTGGATCCGGTTCCGCCGGGCGGGGCAGGTCCCTGGCGCAGCCGCCCACGACCATCGTCACGGCGATCGTCACCAACGCGGCGAAGCGCCAGGCCACACACGGAAGAATCCGCGGTACGCGTTCCGGGACAGTCGTCGGTTGGTCGGCCATCACGACAAGAGGAGTGGATCATGACACGCCCGCCGGCTCTCGTCGCCATCGCGTCGTCGTCCCGCCTCAACGACATCGTGCCGCCGTCGTCCGGGCGACGCGGCGACTACGGGCTCACGGTTGCGCCCTGATGTCGTAGGCGTAGATCCGATCCTGATCGCGCAGGATCAGGAGGCCGTTCGTGATGATCGGGTGGCTCCATGTCGGCGACCCTCCAGTTCGAAGCTCGAACCGGCCGCGTTCCTGATACCCGGCCGAGGAGGCGTCCGCCAGCCCGACGACGCCGTTCTCGCTGAAGAGATAGAGGCGATCGTCGGCATAGACGAGCGACCCCTTGCCCACGCTGCGGTTGCGCCATGCCAGTTCGCCGGTATCGAACTCCAGTGCGGTCAGGATGCTGCTGTTGAAGCCGTAGAGATGGTTGTCCACCAGCACGGACGATGCGTGATGGTTGCGCATCTCCCGGGTGAAGTACACCTCGTTGGCCGACGCGATGTTGCCGGCCGCCCGCACATCCACGAGTCCCGCGCCGGTCCCGTAGTCCGATGAGAAGAACACGCGGTTACCGCGCACGACCGGCGTCGCGATGTTGGCCGTCCGGTTCGACACGCGATCGTAGGACCAGAGCAGCCGGCCATCACGCGGATCGACGGCAAGGCCACGGTTCGCGGTGAAGAACACGACCTGCTGCAGGCTGCCGGTGCGCATCATGACCGGCGACGAGTAGCCGGCTGCATCACCAGGCTGCTGCCACACGGTCGTGCCGTCGGACTTGTCGAGTGCGACGATGGACGCGCGCCGCCCGCCGGCGTTGAGCACGATCCGATCCCCGACGACGAGCGGAGATTCGCTGTAGCCCCAGTACGGCGTGACGCCGCCGAACTTCTGGACGACGTTGACCGACCACAGCGTGCGGCCGGTTGCGGTATCCAGGCAGGAGAGCTCTCCCGTCCCGCCGAACGCATAGAGGACACGGCCTTCGATCGTCGGCGTGCTGCGCGGGCCGTCGCCCCGCTCGTTGCGGAAGCGACGGCCGTTGGGCGTCTCCCAAAGCTTCTTGCCCGTCGCGCGATCGAATGCCATCACGTACTCGACATCGTCACGAGCGCCGATCGTGTAGAGACGTCCTTCCGACGTCGACATCGACGAATAGCCCGAGCCGGCGCCCGTACCCTGCCACACCAGGCGAGGACCGCCAGCGGGCCATTCCCTCAACAAGCCGGTCTCGGCCGATATGCCGTCGCGGTTCGGTCCGCGCCACTGAGACCACTCGGCGGACGCCGCCCCTTGCGAACCGAGCCCCGTCGTCAGCCACGCGCCGACGAGGAGCGCCACCGCCAGTCGAACTGTCATCGCGCCCCCCCGCTGTTACGCAGATACGCAGATTACACCGACGAA
>CAZJBN010000001.1:44059-52618 GCA_964543955.1 uncultured Bifidobacteriaceae bacterium | reverse complement strand
TTATCTGTGTCTCTCTGCGCCATCCGTGTCTCAGTCCGCGGCGGCTGAGGCGGCGGGCAGTGTGGCGACGAAGTCCTGGGCGAATCGCGCGCCGTAGTCCGCCAGCAGGTGCCGCACGCGGTCGACGCTGGGTGATCGGACGATCAGGCCGGCGTGATGGCGCTTCCGGAGCCGCCAGACGACCTCCGGGTCCGCATAGGCATCGGTCGAGGGCCACTCCTGCCGTGCCAGCGAGACCAGGAGCCCTGCGTACTCGGCACGCAAGGGACTGACGGCGTACGCCCGCTCCCCGCCGGCCACCTCCACACGCGCCCACTCCCGCCACATGTTCACGCCGGTCGCCGCTTCGACCAGCTCCGCAATGTGGGCGCCGCCGACACGTGCCGAGGTCTCGAGAAACACCCACTGCCCGTCCCGCGTGCGGATGTACTCGCTGTGCGAGACGCCCCGCACCAGCCCGAGCGAGGTCAGCAGGCGGCGATTGAGCTCCAGCAGTTCACGATCCTCCGCGGTGCCGCGCTCGACGAGCCGGGACGTGAATACCCCGCCTCCGTGAGACACGTCGAAGGGCGGCGTGCCGTAGCAGCTGCCGACGGCCATGCGGACTTCCCTCTCATAGACGATCGAATCGACGTGATGGACGTCGCCGGCGACGAACGTCTCGAGCAGGTAGTGGGACGAACGGTCGCCCAGCTCGTCGATGGCCGACCACAGTTCCCCTTCGTCCTGAATCTTCCGGATGCCGATGGCGCCAGCCTGCTGCCGCGGCTTGAGGAACCACGGGGGCGGCACGCGCGCGGTGAACGCCCGGATCCGGTCCTCGTTGAGGACGTGAACGAAGCCAGGCACCGGCAGCCCATCGCCCGCGGCCTTCACGCGCATCGCCAGCTTGTCGCGAAAGTAGCGCGTCGTCGTCTCGCCCATGCCCGGCACGCGCAGGTGCTCCCGCAGCGCCGACGCCTTCTCGAGATCGAAGTCGTCGAGCGCCACAATACGGTCGATGACCTCGCGGCGTGCGAGATGACTCACACCGGCGAGGAGATCGTCGAGCTTCCACTGCTTCTGGACGTCGGGCACGAAGAACATCTCGTCGATCGCGTCGCGAGGCCAGTCCGCCTCACGCAGGCTCTCGGACGTGACGAGCAGCACTCGACAGCCTAGCCGGCGGGCCTCCTCAAGGAACGCGTGACCCTTGTGATACGACGCAAGACACAGGATCGTCATGGCTGGGGCGATGCTAACATCTGGCGACGTGAAGCTCACCGTCGCAGCCCTCCTCGTCATCGTCCTGCTGGGAAGCGTGTTCTACGTCCTGCGCCGTGACAGGTCCATCGCCGAGCCGCCCGGGACCGCCCTTGCCACGCCTCCTCCCGCACCAGCCCCTGCTGCCGGTCCCACACCAACGCCCGCGCCGTCCTCGACGAATGCGGCGCCGGCGGCGCCCGCTCGCACGGCCCCCCGCAAGGTCGAGCCGGCCGCGCCGGAGCCTGCGCCACCCGCCGCCCCTGCCCTGGCTACGCTCGTGCTGGAGACCGATGTTCCAGGTGCGTCGGTCTTCGTCAACCGGGAGTACGTCGGGACGACGCCGCTCAGGCTCGACCGGCTGGAGCCCGGCAGCAAACAGCTCAAGTTGACCGCCGACGGGTACGACGGCATCGAACGCTCGGTCGACCTCGTGGCCGGGGAGAACCCACTCACGCTGCGGTTCCGCGAAGTCCGGCTCGACAAGCGTATGGGCGTGTCGCACAAGCACGCGATGGGCGGGTGCGAAGGCACGCTGGTCGCGACGGTAGATGGACTCCGCTACGAGACCGCCAACAAGAATGACGCGTTCTCCCTGCCCTACGCGCAAGTGGAGACCTTTGTCGTGGACTACCTCGACAAGAACCTCCGGGTCAAGCAGAAGGGCGGCAAGACCTGGAACTTCACCGACAGAAACGCGGCCAACGCGGACGCGCTCTTCGTCTTCCACCGGGACGTGGAGGCCGCCAGGAAGAAGCTCGCCGACGGGTACGCCGCCGTGCGATGACCCGGCCGGCCGAGCGCCGGAGGCAACTACTCTGCTATTCTGATCCCGCCATGAAGCGAATTCTCCTCTTCGTCGCCACCAACCTGGCCATCATGGTCACGTTGACCATCATCCTCAGCCTGCTGGGGATCGGTGGGTTCATCGGTCCCGGTGGACAGATGGACTACGGCGCCCTGATGGTCTTCTGCCTCGTCTGGGGCATGGTCGGCTCCTTCATCTCGCTGCAGATGTCGCGGTGGATGGCCAAGAACGCCATGGGTGTACAGCTCGTGGACGGCCGTTCGGGACGCGAGGAGCTCGACTGGCTGTATGGGACCGTCCACCAGCTCACCGAGCGCGCCGGGCTGCCGATGCCGGAGGTCGGCATCTACGATTCACCGGAGGTCAACGCGTTCGCGACCGGCCCCAGCAAGAGCCGCAGTCTCGTCGCGGTGTCCACCGGGCTGCTGCGCACCATGCGCCGTGACGAGGTCGAAGGCGTGCTCGCGCACGAGGTCGCGCACATCCAGAACGGCGACATGGTGACCATGACGCTCATCCAGGGCGTGATCAACGCGTTCGTCATGTTCTTCGCCCACGTCATCGCCAACATCGTGCGTAACGCGATGGACTCGCGCATCGCGGGGCTCGTGTCGTTCATGGTGCTCATCGTGTTGCAGATCGTCCTGGGCATCTTCGGCAGCATGATCGTGGCGTGGTTCTCCCGCGCGCGGGAGTTCAGAGCCGACGCGGGGGCGGGGACGCTGGCCGGCAAGGGCAAGATGATCGCGGCGCTCGAGCGCCTGCAGCAGAACACGCAGATGGTGGAAACCCAGCATCCGGCGCTCGCCACGATGAAGATCGCCGGGGCCAGGAGCTGGATGCAGCTGCTCTCCACGCACCCGCCGCTCGAGGCGCGGATCGCGGCACTGCGCGAAGCACGCTGACGCGGCAGCCGGCACCGGAGCACTGGAGCACCGGAGCACCTGGGCACTTGGGCACTTGGGCACCTGAAAAGTCCTATGTTCACCGAGATCGTCGAAGCCGAAGGGCATCTGATCGACTCGGGAAACCTCCAGGCCATCCTCACCACGGTCGTCGAGCACGGCGCCGACTACGAAATCCTCCGGCTCGACGTCGGGCGGACCACCCAGTCGCCTTCGGTACTGGCACTCAGGCTCGTTGCGCCCACGTCGGGATCGCTCGACGACCTCGTCTCCAAGCTCACGGTCTTTGGCTGCTACGTCAGAGGGACACCGCCCGCGATCCTGCGCGTGACGGACATCGACGGCGCCGCCCCCGAGGACTTCTACTCCACGACCAACCACCGCACGTCGATCTTCCTCGACGGCCGCTGGGTCCTCGTGGAACGGCAGCGGATGGATGCCGCGATCGTCGTCGAGGACGGCGTTGCGTCGTGCCGCAAGCTCCGCGACCTGCGCATGGGAGACACCATCGTCTGCGGCATGCAGGGAGTACGGGTGCAGCCCGACCTGCAGTCGCGCGACAAGCCGACGTTCGGGTTCATGAGCAACGACGTGTCGTCCGAGCGAAGGGTCGAGACCGCTGTCGCACGCGTCGCGGACCTGATGCGGCAGGTCCGGCAGGATGGCGGCCGCATCGCGTTCGTCGCGGGTCCCGTGGTCGTCCATACGGGCGGGACGGCGTATTTCTGCGAGCTCATCAGGATGGGCTACGTCGACGTGCTCCTCTCCGGCAACGCGCTCGCCGTTCACGACATCGAAGCCGCGCTGGCGGGCACGTCGCTCGGCATCGATCTCACGACGGGCCACCCCGTCGAGCACGGCCACAGAAACCACATGCGCGCGATCAACGCCGTGCGCCGCGCGGGCGGCATCGCGCGGGCCGTGGAGACCGGCATCCTGAGCACGGGCATCATGCACGCCTGCCATACCTGCGGCGTGCCTTACCTCCTCGCCGGCTCGATCCGCGACGATGGCCCGCTGCCCGAGACGATGATGGACCTGACGGTGGCGCAGGATGCCTACGCCGCCGCGCTCGACGGCATCGACGCGGTCGTCATGCTGTCGTCGATGCTCCACAGCATCGGCGTCGGCAACATGCTGCCGTCGTGGGTCAAGGTCGTCTGCGTGGACATCAACCCGGCCGTCGTGACCAAGCTCGCCGACCGGGGTTCGACGCAGACGGTCGGTGTCGTCACCGATGTCGGGCTCTTCCTGCGTCAGCTGGCGATTGTGCTGGGCGGGGATGGGCAACCCTGAAGGGTTGCCCCTACAGTTGTACCCAATAAGTGCGACCTCCGAGGGTTGCCAGGGTGAGGGCCATGTGGCCCCGGAACGACGATCGACCGGTGACGCCATGCATACAAACCTGATTCGTCCTGCAGATCTCGCTCGACACATCGACGATCCCGCGTGGGTTGTCGTCGACTGCCGCTTCGACCTCGCGAGACCGGAATGGGGCGAGGAGCAGTACCTCGCCGGGCACATTCCCGGCGCATCCTATGCGCACCTGGATCGGGATCTGTCGGGGATGAAAACCGGGACCAACGGACGTCATCCGCTGCCCACGATCGACGAGATGACGGCTCGATTCGGCGCGATGGGCATCGGTCCGGATTCGCAGGTCGTGGCCTACGACGCCGACTCCGGCATGTATGCGGCACGGTTGTGGTGGATGCTCCGCTTCATGGGCCACGAGGCCGCGGCCGTGCTCGACGGTGGCCTTGCCGCGTGGACAGGTGAGGGCGGTCGGGTCGTCCTCGGTCGCGTGACACCGACGGCGGTGACCTTCGACGCGCGGCCGCATGTCGAGTGGCGACTCACGGTCGATCAGGTCGCCGAGGGTGTCGACGGCGTGTTGGTCGATGCGCGGTCCCCGGAACGCTTTCGCGGCATCGGCGAAACACTCGACAAGGTTGGCGGCCACATCCCCGGCGCGCGCAACTACTTCTTCCAGCAGAATCTGGGACCCGAGAAGACCTTCAAGCCCGCGGAGGAGCTGAGGGCCCAGTGGGAAGCCGTGCTGCAGCGCACGGACGCGAAGGACGTCGTCATGTACTGCGGGTCCGGCGTCACGGCATGCCACAACCTGCTGGCAATGGACGTGGCCGGCCTCGAGGGCGCCCGTATCTTCCCCGGCTCCTGGAGCGAGTGGAGCGCGGACCCGAAGCGACCGGTCGAGACCTGAGCCAACTTCCGCACCGTCGATCTCGTCAAAGTCCCCGAAGCGCGATTTTTTCGGGAGACAAGACAATGACCCTTCGTATCCTGTTCACCCTGGCCATCCTGGCCGGCCTTGCCGCCGCGCCGTCCGCGCAGAGCTTCACGTGGGACGCGGGTTCGGACTGGGACCTGCGGATTTCTGTCGACGAGCGGCTGGTCGAGCGGATCGAGCGCGCCGCCGAACGGGCTGCTGACCGGTTCGCGCGCGCGGCCACCCGCCTGTCCGACCGCGCCGAACACCGGCTCGAGCGGCTGGCGTGGCGCGCCGAGCGAAAGGCCGAGCGCCTCAGCCATCGCATCGAGTCGATGGTCGAGCGGCGGGCCAGGGCGATCGCGCGCGGGTACGGCGCGACGCGGTGGACCGGCACGGCGCAGGGCGCCTTCGACGACAACCCCTGCGACCGCAATCAGTGGGGCGACAACGACGGCTACCGCCACTGCGAAGTTCGTGAGGAACGGTTGCCGGCCGGCCCGCTGTCGGTGGACGCCGGCAGGAACGGCGGCATTCGTGTCGAGGGATGGGATGGCAACGAGATTCTCGTGCGAGCCGTCGTCCAGACCAATGGGCGCGACGAAGCCACCGCCCGCCAGCTGGCCAGTGCGGTGCAGGTGCAGGTGCAGGCGGGCGGCGGACGGGTGACGGCAACCGGTCCTGACACGACCAATCGTGAATGGTGGTCGGTGAGCTACCGCATCCGCGTGCCGCGCCAGAACGACCTGCAGCTGAACGCGAGAAACGGCGGTATCAGCGTGACGAACGTCACGGGCACGATCGCGTTCGATACGGTGAACGGCGGCGTCCAGCTGGCCGATCTCGGGGGCCGCGTCAACGGCCGGACACGCAACGGCGGCGTCAAGGTGGCCCTCGGCGGCAGCCAGTGGGACGGCGAAGGGCTCGACGTCGAAACCTCGAACGGCGGCGTCACGATCGCGGTTCCAGAAGTCTACAACGCCGAGCTCGAAACGCGCACCGTCAACGGCGGGTTCCGCTCGGAGCTGCCGCTCACCCTCACCGGCGAACTGTCGCCGCGACGCGGCATCAACACCACGCTGGGCGCCGGCGGCGCGCCGGTCCGCGTCCGGACCACGAACGGCGGTGTAAGAATCGAGCAGCGCTAGTGTCCCGGCCGCGTGATACGTGGCGTAAATGCCGGAGCGCGGCGCCCCGATGGCAAGGCGCGACGACCGAGAATATTGGGCATATTTGAGGGAGGAGCAACGCCGCCAGCGGGGATGCCCCGCCCGGCAGTTATGCCACGAATCACGCGGCGGGACACTAGCTAGGGCCGGCAAGGCGCTCGATGAAGAGCGCCTTGCGTGTCTCGCCTACTCGCTCTTCAGCACGGTCATCGGATCGACACGGCCGGCCCGAATGGCCGGCACGAGCGACGCCAAGAGGACGAGCGCGCCCACCATGGCCGTCGATCCAGCGAGGACCATTGGGTCGCTCGGGGTCGTCGTAAAGGGAAGCGTCCCGATCGCGTCGGCCGCCATGGTCGCGGCGACAAGTCCCGACAACACCCCGACGACGGCAACGAGAAGTCCGCGGCGGAGCACGAGGCCGGCGATCTGCCCTCGCGTCGCGCCAACGGCAATTCGAAGCGCGATCTCGCGCCTGCGCCGCGCCACGCGATACGCGGCCACACCGTACACGCCAACACCGGCAACGGCCAGCGCCGCCAGCGAGAACGCCGAGGCCAGCCGGAGGAAGAACGCCGCCTGCCACCGGGAGCCGGCCATCCGTTCCTTCATCGTGACAACCGTCGCCGGCAGGTCGGGATCGAGCTGCCGAATTCTGGTACGCAGCAGCGCTCTCCCGTCGGCCCTGTCCGGCGGACGCACGAGCAGGTGGAGCGCTCCCAAACGCTGATCCGCCTCGAAGGGAAGATACATCTCCATTCCGCCGCTACGCTCGTCGATGGCGCCAGCGTGCCTCACGTCTCCCGCCACGCCGACGACCGTCCGCCAGGGGTCGTCGGGCTTGAGCCGGATCGGGCTGCCGATCGGAGACGCGTCCGCCCAGTACCGGCGCGCCATGACATCGTTGATGATGACGACGCCATCCGTCTCGTGCTCCTCGAACGCTCTCCCTGCCGTCAGGGGTATCTCCATCGTCCGGAAGAACGCAGGCGAGACCTGCCAGAAAAACCATTCGACATCGCCGGCATCGACGGGCGGCCGGCCATCGATCTGCAACGCGGCTCCGGCCCATGGTATTCCGCCATACGGAGGAAGCCCTCCAACGGCGTAGGCGGCCCGCGCGCCCGGAACTTCGTCCTCGACGAGACGGGTGACCTCGCGCGCGAACGTCAGCCCGGCTCGCGGGGCCATGTCCCTCTGCGTAGAGAACATGACATCGGCAACCACGAGGCCGGACGGCTCGAATCCCGGCTGCACGTTCACGAGCCTGACGAAGCTGGCGATCAGCATGCCCGTGAGCGCCAGCACGACAATCACGGCGGACAGTTGCACGCCGACGAGCACAGACTGCCAGCGTTCGTCGGCGCCGGCCAGGCGTCCTGAACGGCGCGCGAGACTCGAGACGAGGTCTACCCGCGATGCGCGCCACGACGGGACCAAGCTCACCAGCACGCACGTCAGTACTGACACACCTGCCGCAAAGGCCAGCACACGGGCGTTGAGCGAAGCACTGACGCCGGTGAGGTAGGTCATCTGTGGCGGCTGGATGGCGACGACCGCCGCCAGCGCCGCACGCGCGACGACGAGACCAGCCACGCCGCCCGCGATCGCGAGCAGCAATCCCTCCGACAGCGTCGCGAGCGCAAGGCCGCCGCGTGTCGCGCCAAGAGCCGCGAGCACGGCAAGCTCGCCTTCGCGGTTGGAGGCACGGGCGAGCAGCAGGTTTGCCACGTTGATGCCGGCCACCAGCAGCACGAGTGCCGCAGCGCCGAGCATCGCGTACAGCGCAGCCGTATATCGCTCGGTCGAAGTCTGCTGGATGAGGGGGCCGGTGGAGAGGACACGTCCGGCCTCGATCGATCCGGACTCCTGGAACGATGCGGAGAGGGCCAGCAGCCGTTCGTCGGCCAGGCTCCTGTTCACGCCAGGCGCCAGCAGGCCTACCGTGAGTCGGGCCGCGCGCGGACGGCCCGTCGACGCGGGCGGCTCCGGAGGCAGCACGCGCCACACCTCGGCCCTGGCCTCGGGAAACCGGAACGCGTCGGGCAGCACGCCCACAATGGCGTAACGTGCATCGTCGAACGTCAAGGTGCGGTCGCCGATCGATGGATCGCTGCCGCAGGCACCGCGCCAGAGCGACTCGCTGATGAGCACACCGGGGATGGTCGAGCGCCCGTCCTCATCGGTCAACAGCCGGCCGGCGAT
>CAZJBN010000001.1:28913-43959 GCA_964543955.1 uncultured Bifidobacteriaceae bacterium | reverse complement strand
CTGTCAGGGTCCCGAACCCGAACTGATAGCCCTCGATGGCGGAGAAGATGCCGGTCTCGGCCCTGAGCGCGTCGAGGTCGGCGGCGCCAAAGCGGGAATCCCTCAGTCCATCGGCGTCGTTCCGTGCCCACCAGACTTCGACCAGCCTGTGAGCCACCGGGAACGGGAGCGGCCGGAGCAGTACCGCGTCGATGACGCTCATCATCGTGGTGGTGATGCCAATCGCGAGGGCGAGCGTGACGACGATGACCGATGGCACGAGCGGTTGGCGGCGAAACCGCCGTGCGGCCGCCAGGGCCGCCCTCCCGAAACTCATGCGCCACCGGAACACGATCGGCACACCGAATCGCCCGGCCCCCTTTCCGGCACACTCCGGGAATCGTTACACTCTATGGATGCCCACGACACCTCCCGCCATTCGCATGCTCGATACCGCTGCCGTGCTCGCGGCACTTCGCGACCTGCGAGAGCGCCAGCCGGTGAAGTACTCGGCCTTCTATTCGAGCCAGCTTGGCGGCATCGTCACGGACCAGGCGCTGATGGTGCTGCCGTTCGACGATCACATCGTTCATCGCGGCCACGGCATCTTCGACACGGCCGGAATCGTGGGCGGGAGGATTTACGACCTCGACGCACACCTGGATCGCTTCATCAAGTCCGCCGAGCGGTCCAAGTTGCGCCTGCCGGGCACGCGCGAGCACGCGCGCGACATCATCATCCGGACGGTCGCGGCCAGCGGCCGACGCGACGGGTCGATTCGGTACTGGCTCTCCTCGGGTCCGGGCAGCCTCGAATTGAGCCCCGCTCCCGGCGCCGAGCCTGGTTTCTTCGTCATGGTCTTCCCGGGCCTGGTCTACCCGCAGCGTTGGTACACCGAGGGCCTGCGGGTGATGACCACGACCTATCCGATCAAGCCGGCGCTCTATGCCATCACCAAGACGACCAACTATCTTCCGAACGTGCTGATGCAGATGGAAGCCAAGGAGTCCGGCCTCGACAACGGCGTGTTCATCGACCCGACGGGCAACGTCGGCGAGAGCTCGAACATGAACGTCGCCTTCGTCAGCGCGGACGGTGTGTTCCGTCACCCGAAGTTCGACTACATCCTCAGTGGCTGCACGTCGCGCCGGCTGCTCGAGCTTGCGCCGGCCCTGCAGTCGAGAGGTCTGTTGAAGGGCGTCGAGGTCTGCGACATCCCCGTCGCCGAGGCCCGCGGCGCGCGCGAGATGCTGCTCATCGGCAGTTCCGTGAAGGTGGCGCCGATTGTCGAATGGGACGGCGCGCCCGTGGGCGACGGGAAGCCCGGTGAGGTTACGCGGGCGTTGCTGCAGCTTCTCGAAGAGGACATGCGCTCGGGCGATCGGCTGATCGACGTGCCGTACTGAGAGCGGCGGGTCTGAAGACCCGCCCTACGCCTTGGCGACGGCGGAGAACTCTGCCTGCGCGTCACAGGCCGAGAAGCGCGAGCGGCAGCCACTCTTTCAGCTGCGCCGCGTGCGGCTTGACCAGGGCGCGGTTCCTCTCGGGAATCTTGACCTCCGGCATGGAGACCTCCGGCACCGTCACCCCCGTTTCCTCCGCGCCCCGCCTGACCATGTCCTCGATGGCCGAGGGAGCGCATCTGGCCGAGGTCAGGTCATGACTCGTGCATCCGTTCGAGGACGGCAGGCGGTGCCGGGGGGCAGGTCATGATCGTGTATCCGGTCGAGCGGAGGGCGGTGCTGTTCGCCGCAGCGGAGGTTCTTTGTCCGTTTGCGCTGTTCCTCAATGCGAACCCCAGGACGCAGTGGCTGTCCTTTCTGCCATTCGTCCCGCTTGTATCCAGATGGTCCAGAGAAGTCGACCCACGTCCAACCCTTGTAGTTGCGCAGCCGCCACTGACGTAGCAGATTTCGACTTCGGCAAACGTACTCACAGGCAAAGCCCACAAACGGTCACCGTCGCCGAACGTAAGACAGGGGGACAGGTGAAGATGGGCGACGTTGCAGGCTAGGACATCGCCCTGTTGCCGAATGAGTGGGCGGCCTTTCCTGACGCCCGCAGTTCGACGGACTCAAGGTCGGCGGCGTGGAGTGCATCTTGGGGATGGCGAAGAACAAGATACTGGAAGCCGTCGCAGCTCCCCCTTGTTCGCGCAGGCACAGATCCCAGGCGCATACCACTGGAGCCTCGGCGCGGGTCTTTGGCGAGATCCGCACCCGTCCGTACAAACGAAATCACCAGGTGAAACGCCTGACTTGTGATCCGGCAGGGGCATACCAAACATTGGACGCCCGAGAGCTGAACTCGTGGTCAACGACGCGGAACCGCTAGCGTAGACTTCGCCGCGTCTGCGCTGGGATCAAGGCGGAAGTCTTCTACCCGGGACGTGACCTCCGCAACGAACGGCGCATCGCGAGTACCAGGATCCAGCGTGGCTCTGGCCGCTCTTACGCGAGATCTGCGCCTCTTACGAGAGAGCTATTGTACGCGGCGGTCGCGAGAAGCGTTAAGAGAACTGTACAACGATCTCGTCGCCGGCCGCACCTGGTTGCTTTCGTTTCTGGACAAGCAGCTGCGCGTCGGGCTCACCGCAGTGGCGTGCGCTGCAAGAATTCTAGCTCCAACACTGACCGCTCGTCGCTCGCGGCCGGCTCAAGTCAGCTCGGAATCGAGCATGTCCTCGCGTCGCGAATGGCCAGCCGCTCTCCCTGACCTTTGGCCGGAGTCACAATCCGAGGAACGCCAGCGGCAGCCATTCCTTGAGCTGCGCCGCGTGCGGCTTGACCAGGGCACGGTTCCGTTCGGGAATCTTGATCTCCGGCATCGAGACCTCCGGGACCGTCACTCCTGTCTCCTCGGCACCGCGCCGGACCATGTTCTCGATGGCCGAGAGGTCCACGCTGCCCGCCAGTTCCAGCCCCGCCGCCTCGTACATGCGCAGGCGGACCCAGCGGTACTCCCCGGCGGAGAACTTCTGGGCGTTGAGCGCATCCACGTGCGCAGCCCTCGCTTCGAGGAAGACGCCGCCAAGATCCGAGAACATGCCCGCCAGCTCCCCGAGCGACGGGTTTCCTCCCGACTCCTTCGCCTTCTCCTGGAACGCCGCCGCCCGGGCTTCGACCTCGGACCACCGCGTGCCGAGCGTCTGACGAACCTGCTCCTGCACGGCAAGGAAGCGCTGTACCTGGTTCTCGGTGAGCTCGCCGGTCTCGGGAGCCGCAAACGCCGTCTTGTTCTCGATGCGATCCGCGACCGCGGGGAGCTCCCGCACGCGATCGAGATAACTCGTCGCGTTATCGATGTAGGGCCGGGCAAAGCGGTAGCCGAAGAAGACCGCCGCCGCCGTGGCGATGGCCGCCAGGAGAAGGACGATGAGGCAGCCGGCGAGAAGCTTCCGCATGACGGACAACTATACGTGCGGCGACCCGGGAACCAAAGGCACCCGGGCACCCCAGTACCGTTATTGGTTCATTGGCGTCTGAGTGCGGCCATCGGGTCCACCGAGGCCGCCCGGCGGGCAGGTATCAGGCATGCTGCCATTCCTGTCGCCGCCAGCACGAGCGCAATGGTCGTAAAGATCCACGGATCGTGCGGTCGCACTCGGAAGAGGAGCACTGTCATCGCCGAGCCGAGCGCGGCGCCGAGCCCGATGCCCAGGACGATACCGATCGCGATCTGCCAGAAGCCCTGCTCGAGCACCATGCGCAGCACGTCGCCCGTGCCAGCGCCCAGCGCCATCCGGATGCCGATTTCCTGCGTCCGTCGCCTGACGGAGAACGCCATCACGCCGTAGAGCCCGACCGTCGCCAGGAACATGGCCGCGAAGCCGAACGCGAGGAACAGCGAGCCGAAGACGCGCAGAGGCCAGGTATCCGATTCGAAGCCCTCCTGCACGGTCTCGATGTTGAAGATCGGCAGGTTCCGATCGATGCCGCTGACCGCGTCACGCGCGGGTCCCGACAGGTCGAGCGGGCGGCCGGACATCTCGGCAAGCAGCGCCAATGCCGATGCCGGAAGCTGCGCGATCGGCACGTAGATGGCCTCGCTCAACGTGTCGCCGGGCTGCTGGCCCATGCCGAGGTCCGGTACCACGCCCACGATCTCGCGCATCTCGGCGGGCCTCGGGGCCGTGAGCGCCACGCGCTGTCCGATGGCGCCCCGCGGGTAGTGCGTGCGCGCGAAGGCCTGGTTGACAATGGCCACCGGCGGCCCGGTTTCGCGATCGCGATCGTCGAACATCCGGCCTTCGATGAGTGACACCCGTAACACGCGGAAGTAGTCGTTCGACACGACCACACCGTGAGCCTGCGGATGCTCGAGATCGGTCGCATAGTCGCGTCCAGGCAGGCTCACCGACCAGCGCGGGCCGCCCATCGGCAGTGTGGTGGCCACCGCCACACTGCCCACGCCCGGCAGCTGCCGCATTCGGGTCAGCGCCTCTTCGGCGAACTGCCGGCGACGGGAATCGTCGGGATAGTCGCCGTCCGGGAGCACCACGCGTGCGCTCCAGACATCGCCCATCGCAAAGCCGAAGTCTGGTGACGCGGCGTTGGCCAGGCTCTGAATGACGAGGCCTGCCATCACGAGCAGGCCGAACGAGACGGCAATCTCGCCGATGACAAGGACCCGTGAAAAGCGTCCCATGCGAAGGCCTGTCGTCCGGCCTTCGTCGCTGATGACCGCCGCCAGGTCCACTCGAGAGGCCCGGAGTGCCGGAACGGCTCCTGCGACGAGCGCTGCCGTGAGTGTGCACAGGACGACGAAGAGCAGCACCATGCCGTCGATCCGGATGTCGATCCAGAAGGGCGGATTGGTATCGACGATCGCCCGATTGAAGAGCGTGATCCCGAGCTCGGCGAGGGCGAGGCCGGCAAGGGCTCCGACACCGGCCAGCACCAGAACTTCCACCAGGATCTGGCGCATCACGAGCCAGCGCCCTGCCCCGATCGCCGTCCGGACCGCCACCTCGCGCGTGCGCGACGCTGCGCGCGCCAGCACGAGGTTGGCGACGTTCGCGCAGGCAATGACGAGCACGCCGAACACCGCGATGAGCATCGTCGTGAGTGCCGAAATGGTCTCGCTGCCGATGAACTCCTCGATGTAGGTCTTCACCTCGACGGTGTCGCCGCCGGGATAGCGTTCCGGATACGCCTGCTCGAGCTGCCGCCAGAGCGTGGCCATCTCGGCGCCGGCCTGGTCCATCGACACGCCGGCCTTCAGCCGGCCGATCGTCTCGAGGCCGGGCCCTTCGCCGTACGTGGTGCCGACGGGGTCCACGACAAGGGCCGGCCACAAGTCGTGAGTGCCCGGGAACCGGAACTTCGGCGGCATGACCCCGACAACCGTCATGGCGATGCCGTTGACGCGCAGCGAGCGTCCGATCGCATCGGGAGATCGGTCGAACTGCTCCTGCCACACCTTGTCGCCGATCATGACGACCGGAGCGGCGCCGGGCAGGCTGTCGCCATCGGCGAAGTCGCGGCCGACGACCGGCGCCATCCGCAGCAGCCGGAAGGTGTTGGCCGTGACGGCTGCGCCGAGATACCGCTCCGGCATGCCGCTCGGGCCGACGACATTCGGAGTCTGAAACTGGAACGCGGCCAGCTGTTCGAAGGACTGCTGTCGATCGCGAAACTCGGCAAACGTGTGGCTATTGGCGTCGCGATCGTCCTGCTCGGCGATGCTGAACGGCGCCATGTGGACGATGCGATCCGACTCGGGGAACGGCAGCCCGCGCAGCACCGCGCCGTTGACGATGCTGAACATCGTCGTCGTGAGGCCGATACCGAGGCCCAGGGCGATGATGGCGAGAAGCGACATCCCGGGCTGACGTCGCAGGGACCGAACGGCCAACCGCAGATCGCGCATGTCGGGAGTTGACGTGTCCTGACGGCGCGAAGTTCGCGAAGTGCCGAGGTCAGGTCATCATCCGGGGCCGCGATCGCGTGGAGCCTATCCCGTCACGACGGGCAGGCCTGCTTCCTGCCACGCAACGAGCCCGCCCGTCAGGTTGGCCACGTCCGGCCGGCCCAGCCGCTCGAGGAGGGATGCCGCAATCGACGAGCGCGACCCCGACTGGCACTGCACGACGATCGGTCGATCGGAGGGCAACTCCGTCACGCGGTCGGCAAGATGACCGAGGGGGATGTGCATGGCCCCCGGGAGGTGCGCCTGCTGGTACTCCGAGGCGTTCCGAACATCGACGAGCGTCACGTCCTTCTCCTGCAGGTGGCGCGACAACAGGTCCGGAGTCATCTGCGTCACTCTGCCAAGCGTGGCGCCATCCGCGCGCTCCACGACGCGCCTGGGGAAGATACCGGCCACGCGATCGAGGCCGATGAGCGCCAACTGGCGCACCATGGCGACCAGGCCGTCCTCGTCCAGGTCGTCCACGATGAAATGGAGATCGTCCGTGTACGGCAGCAGCCAGCCAGCCCACGTGACAAACGAAGCGGTCAGCGGAATGTTGAGGGTGCCCGGGAGATGGCCCGACGCAAACTCCCGTGCATCGCGCGTGTCGACCACCGTCGCTCCGGCCTTCAGGAGATCCGGGAGCAAGGCATCATCCATCTGCCGCGGCCGCCTGAAGCCGCCCAGGCGGGCCGGACCCGTCTTGTTGAGACGCTTCATCGTCGCGAAGTAGGTGGGCGGTTCGGGCTGGCCGGCGAGCACTGCCGCAACGAAGGCGTCCTCGTCGGGCATCTTGAAGGCCCAGTTGAAACGGCGCTCGTAACCGAGAGTGCTGTAGGGCACGGCGCTGATGCCCTTGCCGCAGGCGGAGCCGGCGCCATGTCCCGGCCAGATCTGCAGCCAGTCCTCCTGCGTCCGGTTGAACGACTGCAGGCTCTGCCACAACGTCCTCGCACTCCGTTCCATCGTCCCCATGACGCGAGCCGCGCGCTCGAGGAGGTCGGGGCGGCCGACGTCGCCCACGAAGATGAAGTCGCCGGTGGCCGCGGCGATCGGACGATCGGCGGCGGCCGTGTCGGTGATGAGGAAGGCGAGGTGCTCGGGCGTATGTCCCGGCGTCGCGACCGCCTCGACACGAACGCGGCCGACGTCGATCGCGTCGCCGCTGCGGATCAGCGTGCCTTCGGACGCGAACTGGTACTTCCAGTCGGCATCCCCTTCGTCCGAGAGATACAGCCGTGCGCCCGTGGTCGACGCCAGTTCGCGCGCGCCGGAGAGAAAGTCCGCGTGGATGTGCGTCTCGGTGACGTGCGCGATGCGAAGGCCTTCCCTGGCGGCAGCCCTGACGTACTGATCGACGTCCCGGTTGGGATCGATGACGAGTGCTTCGCCCGTCGCGGCGCAGCCGATCAGGTAGCTGGCCTGCGCAATGGAGGATTCGAAGAGCCGGGTGACGATCATCTGGGGGCTCCCTGCGCGTCGGAGCGGGCGTTGCGGGTCCGCGGTCGGCTTGCGCGCTCAGCGACGATTGCGATTCTTGTTCACTTCCGAGGCCAGCTTCTGGGCCGCCTCGCGCAGAGCCTTGCCCATCGGCGACTTGTCCCAACTGGCCTCGCCCACGTCGAATCCGCCGAGCGTGGTCCAGAGATCCGCGCCGACGCCGACGTCGGTGTTGTCGCCCTCGACCTGGAAGTCGTGAACCACCCGACCTTCGGTGTTGGCCATCTCCACGTGCAGCTGCACTTCGGCGCGTGTCTTGGACATGCTCCCGCCCACACTGCCGAGCCCCACGAGGCCGCCGAGGGATCCGGTGTGGACGCGGTTGCTGCCGCGGGTCACGCTGGCGTCGAGGATCGTCCCCGCCACGACGAGGGCGACGTTCTGATCGACAGCCAGCGCGGCGAGCTGTTCCTCGGTGAGGGGCAGCTTCAAGCCGGCGGGAATCTGGAGGAGCACCGGCTGGAGGGTGCGGCTCGAGATCATCTGGGCACGAACGAGCTTGGCCATGGCCTCCGCGGCCCGGGCCGTTCCACCCTCGACGCTCGCCACGTCGAACGGAAGCAGGCCCACGCGGACACGCTCCTGCGCGCTCGCCGCACCGGCGGCCAGGTGAAGCGCGAGAGTACCGAACACGAGACGCGCGAGGTGACGACGACGAAGGCTGTCAGTCATGGCGTACCCGCTCCGATTATACGAGGTCGGAAAAAGGGGTCAGGCGTCTTTTCGGAAAAGGGGTCAGGCGTCTTTTTTCCTGGAATGAAACTTGCCCCTCAGACTGGCATGCCTCGACCTCTCCGTGCCCTTCCAGTCGACCGAGCCGCGCACATCGTCAACCGCGGGAATGACAGGCGGACGATCTTTGCTGAACGAGACATGTACCTGGAGTTCTTACGATTAATGGCCGTCGGCAAGCGGCGCTATGCCGTCGATCTCCAAGCCTACTGCCTGATGGCGAACCACTTTCACGCCGTTCTGATTCCAAGGGAGGACGGCGCAGTTTCCGCGTACCTGCACTGGCTCTCGAGTTGCTTTGCCTGCCACGTCCGGAGGGTAACGCAGACTCGTGGGACCGGTCACATCTTTCAGCACCGCTTCTGGAGCAGCGTGGTGAACGACGTATTCCACCATCTCGCTGTTGTGCGCTACGTCGAGGCGAACCCCCTCAGGGCGAAACTCGTCGACTGTGCGGAAGACTGGGAGTGGAGCAGCCTGTGGGAACGGCTGCACGCGGCCTCGTCCCGCTCACTCCTCGACGAGCCTCGAGTTGAGTTGGCTGATGACTGGGTCGATTGGGTCAATAGCGTCCAGGGAACAGAAGAGTTGGAGCGCATCAGGTGCCCGCGGCGCCGAGGCCGGCCGAAAAAGGCGCCTGACCCCTTTTCTGTGCTCGGCGTTCGGGAGCGAAAAGACGCCTGACCCCTTTTCTAGAGATTGGCGATCGGGACCGGCTCGATGCGGTCCGCCGGTTCGAAGCCGAACACGCGCCCGTAGAAATAGAGTTCGGCCTCGAGGCTGCGGACGATGTTCTCGCGCCGGCGGAAGCCGTGCTGCTCGCCCTCGTAGGCGAGGTAGGCGACCGCGAGGCCGTTACGGCGCGCGGCGGCGGCCATCATCTCGGACTGGTTCGGCGGCACGACCTTGTCGTCCAGGCCCTGGAACAGGATGAGCGCGCTCGACAGACGTGACGCCGCATGGATCGGCGAGCGTTGGATGTACAGGTCTCGTGTCGCGGGGTACGGTCCAATGAGCGAATCCAGGTAGCGGGACTCGAACTTGTGCGTGTCGCGCGCGAGCACTTCGATGTCGCTGATGCCGTAGTAGGAGGCGCCGGCCTTGAATACGTCGTGGAACACCAGCGCGGCCAGCGTGGTGTACCCGCCTGCGCTGGCGCCGTGAATGGCGAGACGGTGGCGATCCGCGCGCCCGCGCTCCACCATCGCGAGCGCGCCGGCGACCGCGTCCTCGACGTCGACGACGCCCCACTGCCCCGCGAGCCGGTCGCGATAGGCCCGGCCGTAACCCGTGCTGCCGCTGTAGTCGACGTCCAGGACCGCGATACCGCGGCTCGTCCAGAACTGAATCGTCGGATCGAGCACCGTGCCGGTCGCGCCCGTCGGGCCTCCGTGCGTGAGGACGATGAGAGGCGGGCGCGTGTCGGCGAGCGGCGCGAAGTCAGGATTGCAGGGAGCGTAGAAGAACGCCTGAACACGACGGGGGCTCGGTTTGCTCGACTCGCTTGGGGTGCTCGAGGTGCCCGGGGTGCCCATGGTGCCCGCGGCGGTGCGAGGTACGGGTGCAACGAACGTCAGCGGCTCTGCGACAGAGATCCACTCGGGGTCGATCTCCTCGGCCGTCGACGGGCGCAGCCGTTCCGGCGTGAGCGTCGTGAAGGGCAGCCGGACGATCGCGGCTACCTCGGTGGCGGAGCCGCCAACGAAGTACGCCGCATCGCGTGTCGCGCGAATCGACTCGAGCGGCTGGATGGGAATCGCGACCGGCTCGAAGCGTCTCGTCCGCGTGTCGATGAATGCCAGCTTCCAGCACCCCTCCTCGACGTACGTGGCGACGATCCGATCGGCATCCGCGAATGCGTAAGTGGACATCGCGAAGGTCCACTGCGGCTTGCCGAACTCGGCCGCCATCGTGTAGACGGCCTCGACGCCAGAGGAGCCGACGCGGTAGAGATTCCACCACCCCGTGCAGTCCGACACGAAGTACAAGACGCCATCGGGAGACCACTCGGGTTGAAAGATCGACTCGCCGGGCCCGCCAGCCACCTTCATGCGCGCACCGAGCGTGCCGTCCGGCACGACCTCGGCCACCCACAATTCCGTGCCGTCCCACGGCATGTTCGGGTGATGCCAGCCAATCCAGGCCAGGCGATCGCCGGTGGGCGAGAGGATCGGATCGGAGAGGAAGTCGAATCCCTCGACGAGGGCGATGCCGGGGTCGCTGCTGTTGGCATCGGTCCAGCCGGGCGCATCCGGCGTCAGGATGGCCGCGATGCTGGCGGCCGGTTCGCGGCCGCCAATGGTGTGATCCTCACGCACGGCAATCAGACGGCTTCGACGCCGGTCCACGTGCGCTTCCGCGAAGAAATAGCCCGGCGCGCTGATCGGCCGAGGGCTCTCGCCGGCTCGTTGTTCGTAGACGCGCTGGTCCGCGAAGTGCGAGAAGTACACCGTGCCGCGGTCCACCGTGCAGGCCGCACCCCCGTACTCGTGGACACGCGTGCGCACGCTGAAGCCTGGGGGAGTGACGTCCACGGTCCGGCCGTCGGTCGATCGCCGAACGACGACCTGGCGCCCGCCTTCGGACGCTCTCCCCTCGACCCAGTACACATCGTCTTCGTCGAGGACGATGTCGCCCAGGCGAAGGGCACCGGCCGTGACGCGCGCGGCCGTCAGCGGCGAGGTCCACGAACCGTAGGGGGCGGTGATCGGTTGATGTCCTGAGTGCTTCACGATGTGAATTGTAGGGCGGTCCTTCAGACCCACCGCGGGAGGCGGAACTGAAGTGCCGCCCTGCGGTTCCGCCCGCCGGCGCCTAGCTAGTAATCCCGTGCCAGCTTGACGATGAGCCGGATGAGCGCGTCGACGTCCCTGAGGTCGGTGACTTCGACCGGCGAGTGGGAGTAGCGGCCCGGCCACGACAGGCCGACGTCGATGGCGCCGATCGCCGAGAACGGCGACGCGTCCGTGCCGCCTGCCGTCACGCCAATCTGCAAGGGAATGGCGGCGGCGTCCGCGAGCGACGTGATGCGATCGATCGTCCCTGGCCGCGCCAGTGTCCGGCTGTCCATGCCGCGGAGCACCGCACCCGCGCCGAGAGGCGCCCGCGCCAGGCGCTGACCATCCACCGACGTGTCGGTCGACACGAACGTGTCCACGGCGAACGCCGTGTGGATCTTCTGCGCGCGCAGGTCGCCGGCGACGTGTGCCGCGCCGGCCAGACCCGTCTCCTCCTCGACCGACCACACGAAGGTCACCTTGTTGGCGAGCGTCGTGGGGTCGATGCGTTTCAGTGCCTCGACGAGCGCCGCCGAGCCCACACGATCGTCCATGGCACGCACGGTCATACGCGCGCCGCCGAGGCGCATCACCTGCTTGCGTACGGTCACGGCCTGTCCGACGGCCACGCCGAGGGACCGGGTTTCAGCCGGCGAAGTGGCGCCGGTCACGACCCTCAGGTCGTCGAGCGCGGGCTGTGCCGTCCCGGCGGTCGCGTAACCGCTGCGCGGGGACAGCACGGCGCCAACAGGACCACTCGGTGTGTGGATGATGACGGGGTGCGCCTCGTGCACCGAGAGGAACATCCCGCCGCGCGTCCTCACCGAGAGCGTTCCGTCCGGATGGATGGATTGGACCTCGAAGCCGACTTCGTCCATGTGCGCGATGAAGACGAGCGGCCTCGGTCCCTCGCCAATCGACACGCGGATGTTACCCCTGCCATCCACCGTGGGTTTCGCCCATGCCGGGATGCGTGCCAGCACCGCGTCGCGCACGGGAGCCTCGTGTCCCGAAACGCCGTACTCCCCGGCAATGGCTTCGAATGTGGTCATGAACGACGGGACCGTTTCGCCTGCCGCGGGATCGAGCCCTCGCACGTCGATCGGCATCGGGTCTGGCTGTTCGTCAGGCGACCCTGACCAGCCTCCGCCAAGGCTACGGCGGTCCGCCGAAGCTTCAGCGAAGGCGGAAGGGTCGCCTCGACCCGAGTCCTCGCGAAGCGGGCCAAAGCCGGCAACGACGCCAATCAGTTGCGCCAGGGCCTCAACGTCACGCGCATCGCCCAGTTCGACCGGTGTCTGCGCAAACAGGACCGGCGCGGCGACAACGTGCACGGGCAGCGACGTGTTGGCCTCGCCCAGATTGACGGCGAGACGCGCAGCGGGCAGGGTCTGAACGGCAATCCCCGCGGTCCTGGCTCGTTCGATCAGCCACGCGTCGCCCTCCGCCACGACGGGGCCCCGGCCAGGCTCGCCGGCCGACCCGCGCGGATCCGTTCCAGGCGCGAGACCTCCGCGAAGGAGCACCAGCCGATCCGGTTTCAGCGTGTCGACGAGACGCAGCAGTCCGCGGTTGCCGAACTGCGACTGCGCGACCCACGCGACCGAGACGGCGGGCGGCCTCGCGCCAGTTGGCGCATCGCCCTGCCGGCCGAACGCTTCCGCAAGCGCCAGCGCCGCGGCGCGATGCGACACGGCCACACCCGCGACCAGCCCGCCCGCGAGCCCGACGGCACGTTCCCGCAGCGTCACCGGGTCCAGCATGCGGATGCCGAGCGCGGAGGCTTCGTCGCGCGACGAAGCGCCGACATCGATCCACAGATCGTCCTCCGTCCGGATACGCGTGCGTTCCTCTGCAGTCCTGAACGCGTTCAGGTGTGTGGACGGCGTCGCCGTCACACCAGGCACGAACCGCCCGTCCGAGGTTCGAATCAGTACGGGTTGACCGACGAGGAACTGCGCACCGAGTCGATGTGAGACGGCAGGCGTGTGTCGATGCACTCTCAGAAAGCCATCGGCCCGGATATCGGAGACGACCAGGCCGGGCTCGTCGAGCGGGGCCACAATCAGCACGTGCGGCCCTCCGGCCGGTCCTCGACGCGCGATCGTCATCGAGCCGAGATTGTCCGCGCGCACGCGCGCAGACGCCGGAAGGGCCATCTCGATGGCTTCGCGCACGGCGGTCTCGTGTCCGGCCGTGCCCGGGATCTGCGCCAGGTGCAGCAGCCGCACGGCCGGCTGCGCGGTGGCCGGAGCGACGGCGATCAGCAGGGCCAGAAGAATGTGGGGGATCGATGGTGTCACGCGGGCTCGCTCCATTGTCTGCCCTGAGATTCTGACATCGAGTACGCCGGGCGGCACCAGGGATTGGCCCGAACCGGGCAAATTGTCACCAGACGTCACCGACTGGCGCTGCGGGCAGAATTGTCGCGTCCTGTGCGGCCCAACCAGCCGCGTCCGCGCTAAACTGTTCGATTGAAGGACGACTATGCACCCATTACTCCGATCGCTTGCTCTGGTTGTCATCACGCTCGGACTGGTCACGGCCTCGCCGTCTGCGCAAACCGCGACGGCGCCGCAGCCTGCGGCCACCGCGCCGCTCAAAGTCACCACGCCGGAACAGTTCTTCGGCCATCAAGTCGGCGCCGATTACGTGCTGTTCAACTACACGAAGTTCTCCGAGTACATCCGCAAGCTCGACAGCGAGTCGGACCGGATGATCGTGCAGAGCATCGGCAAGACGGCCGAAGGCCGCGATCAGCTCATGGCGATCATCACGTCGCCCGAGAACCACCGGAACCTCGCCAAGTACAAGGACATCGCCCGGCGCCTGGCACTCGCGGAAGGCCTGACCGACGATCAGGCACGCGCCCTGGCCCGCGAGGGCAAGGCGGTCGTCTGGATCGACGGCGGCCTGCACGCGACAGAGGTCCTCGGCGCGGCGCAGCTGACCGAGACCATCTACCAGCTCGCCAGCCGCACCGATGAGGAGACCCAGCGCTTCCTCCGCGATGTGATCGTCCTCGCCACGCACGCCAACCCCGACGGCATGGAGCTCGTCTCCGACTGGTACATGCGGAACAGCGACCAGACCAAGCGGGAGACCAGCGGCATCCCGCGCCTGTATCAGAAGTACATCGGCCACGACAACAACCGTGACTTCTACATGGCGGCACAGAACGAGTCGATCAACATGAACCGCCAGCTCTATCACGAGTGGTTCCCGCAGATCATGTACAACCACCACCAGACGGGACCGACGGGAACCATCCTGTTCGCGCCGCCCTTCAGGGATCCCGCCAACTACGTCTACCACCCGCTCATCGTCACGGGACTGGACGTGGTGGGCTCGGCCATGCACAACCGGTTCGTCGCCGAGGACAAACCGGGCGCGACGATGCGCCGCGGAGCGAACTACTCGACCTGGTGGAACGGCGGCCTGCGGACGACGGTGTACTTCCACAACATGATCGGGCTGCTCACCGAGACCATCGGGAATCCGACGCCCATGGAAGTGGCGTTCGTGCCGGACCGCCAGATGATGAGCGCCGACCTGCCCTTCCCGATCGAGCCGCAGAAGTGGCACTTCCGGCAGTCTGTCGAGTACTCGATCACCGCCAACCGCGCGGTGCTCGACGTCGCGTCGCGCAACCGCGAGATCTTCCTCTACAACATCTACAAGATGGGCAAGGACAACATCGAGAAGGGGTCGAAGGACACCTGGACGGTGTATCCACGCCGGCTGCAGGCGGTGAAGGACGAAGTCGCCAGGACGGCCAAGGTGGATGCGGGCGACCCGCGCATGATGGTCGGCGGATTCGCTCGTAACACCGTGCCCCTGGCGCGCTACGACGAGCTCATGAAGAAGCCGGAGTGGCGTGATCCGCGCGGATACGTGCTGCCGGCCGATCAGCCGGACTTCCTGACGGCCACCAAGTTCGTCAACGCGCTCATCAAGGCCGGTGTGACCGTGCACCGCGCCACGGCGCCGTTCACGGCCGCCGGCAAGCAGTATCCCGCGGGATCGTGGGTGATCAAGACGGCACAGGCCTTCCGGCCGCATATATTAGACATGTTCGAACCTCAGGACTATCCGACCGATTTTCTGAGGAATACGGTCTCTTCGAACGCGCCGCCGTACGACAT
>CAZJBN010000001.1:2732-28903 GCA_964543955.1 uncultured Bifidobacteriaceae bacterium | reverse complement strand
CGTGGGTGATCAAGACGGCGCAGGCGTTCCGCCCCCACGTGCTCGACATGTTCGAGCCGCAGGATCACCCGAACGACTTCCAGTATCCCGGTGGGCCGCCGATTCCACCGTACGACAACGCCGGCTGGACGCTCGCCTACCAGATGGGTGTGAAGTTCGACCGCATCCTCGACGGTTTCGACGGCACGTTCGAACCCGTGAACGGCCTGCAGAAGCCGGCGCCCGGCAAGGTGACCGAGACGGCCGGCGCCACCGGCTACGTCGTGTCGCATCATCAGAACGACGCGTTCATCGCGGTCAACCGCCTGCTCAAGGCCGGTGAAGAGGCGCACTTCGTCGCGGATCGCAAGTGGCACAGCCCGGACGGCACAGGGGTCATCTTCATTCCGGCCAAGGCATCGACCGCGCCCGTTCTGCAGAAGGCGGCGGCCGACCTCGGACTGACCTTCACGGCGGTCGCCGACAAGCCGTCCGGCGCGACCTACAAGCTGACCACGCCGCGGATTGGCCTCTGGGATCGCTACGGCGGCTCGATGCCGTCGGGCTGGGTGCGGTGGCTGCTCGAGCAGTACGAGTTCGACTTCTCGCTCGTCTACCCGCAGGAGCTGAACGCCGGGAACCTCAAGGCCAAGTACGACGTGCTGCTCTTCCCGGACGGCGGCATCCCGGAGAGCGCGAATCCGCAGCAGGGCTTCTTCGGCGGCCGCGGGCCGAATGCCGAGGACGTGCCGGCGGAGTTCCGCAGCTGGCTCGGCAGCGTCACGATCAAGGAGACCGTTCCCCAGCTCGAAAAGTTCGCGGAAGAGGGCGGCGCCATCGTCGCGTTTGGCGGTTCGGCCACGCTCGGACACCACCTCGGCCTGCCGGTCGGCGACCACCTGGCCGAGGCCGACGCCGCTGGCGCGGAACATCCGCTCCCGCGCGACAAGTACTACATTCCCGGCTCGATCCTGCGCATCGCCGTGGACAACACCAGCCCGCTCGCGTACGGGTTCGAGCGCGAGGTCGATGTCATGTTCGACAACAGCCCCGTGCTGCACGTCGGGCCCGGCGCCATGCTCGGCGGCGTGAAGCCCGTGGCCTACTTCGCCGACAAGGAACCGCTGCGCTCTGGCTGGGCCTGGGGCCAGCACTATCTCGAAGGCGGCGTAGCCGCGGCCGAGGCCACCGTCGGCAAGGGCAAGGTGTTCCTGGTCGGGCCCGAGATCACGTTCCGCGCACAGCCGCACGGCACGTTCAAGTTCCTGTTCAACGGGATCTACTACGGCACGGCACAGCCCGTCGGCGGCGCCGCACGCGACACGAACACGCAACCGCGCTAGCCCGAACCATTCATGAGGCCCGGAATGGTCTTTCGGGCTGTTGGAACCCTCGCGGCGGCGGCGACCGGCCATGCGCCAGTCACCGCCGCTGACAAACCCCGCTCCCCGGGAGGGATGACATGGTGACGTACGGCGGTCTCGACATGGCGGAAAGCTTCAGGACGGTCCGGAAGAACACGATCCAGGTCGCCGAGGACATTCCGGAAGAACAGTACGGGTTCCGGGCGGCCGACGGCACGATGTCCGTGGCCGAGATGCTCGCGCACGTGGCGGCATCGACTCACTGGGCCGAACTGCTGCACATCGTGGAGCGCAAGCAGGACGTCACCTACGAGGACTTCGTGCGGTACTCCGCCGAGGTGACGAAGGCTGCCGCCGGCATCACGACCAAGCGGGCCATCATCGATGCGCTCGTCGCGCGCGGCGAGTCGTTCGCGAGCAAGCTGGCTACGCTGAGCGACGAAGCCCTGAACGAGCTGGTCACCTTTCCGCCGCCGGTCAAACCCGGCAGCAAGTCACGGTTCGACATGCTGCTCTCGGTCAAGGAGCACGAAATGCACCATCGCGGGCAGCTCATGCTCATCGAGCGCATGCTCGGCATCGTCCCTCACCTGACACGGCAGCGACAGGAGCGCTCGGCCGGGACACAGGAGAAGGTCGCCAGGTCCTGACTCTGGCAGGCCCGTGCCGCGACCGTGCCCGCGCCGGGTTCGGCGTATTACACTGCCGGCATGCGTGCCACTCTTTGCCTGACGGCCGCGGCCATCGTGCTGCTGGTGTCTGCCGACACCTCCCCGGCGCAGACCGCTGTTTCCTACCCCGATCCGTCCGAGCGCGTCCTCACGCACCGCGAGCAGAACGCCCTCGTCACGCCGTGGATCCGGAAGCGCTTCGACACGGTCCTGCCCGCGCTCATGACGCGCGAGGGGATCGACATGTGGATCATCCCGACGCGCGAATACAACGAAGACCCTGTCTTCGCGTCGATGTCGCCCATGACCTACTTCGCCTCGCGGCGGCGCACCATCCTCGTCTTCTACAACCCGGGCGGCGGCAGGCCGGTGGAACGCTACTCCGTCGGCCGCTTCGACTACGACGGCTTGTATACGGTCATCCCGACGCACAACGACGCGCAGCACGAGGGGCTGAGGACGCTCGTCGAGGAGAAGAAGCCGCAGGTCATCGGCATCAACGAGTCGAACGCCTGGAACCACGCCGACGGCATCACGGCCAACGAGAAGCGGCGGCTGATCGAGGCGCTCGGGCCGACGTACGCGTCTCGCGTGAAGTCGGCCGAGATGCTGGCCGTCGGCTGGCTCGAGACGAAGATTCCCGAAGAGCTCGAGGCCTACCGCCACGCGATGAAGGTGGCGCACATGATCATCCGGGAGGCGTTCTCCGACAAGGTCATCACGCCGGGCACGACTACGTCGCAGGATGTCGTGTGGTGGATGCGGCAGCGCGTGGCGGAGCTCGGGCTCGGCTCGTGGTTCCAGCCCTCGATCAACATCGCGCGACAGGGTCAGAAGGGCACCGTCCAGGGCGTCATCGAACCCGGCGACATGCTGCACACGGACTTCGGCATCGTCTACCTCGGCTTCTCGACTGATACGCAGCACAACGCCTACGTGCTGAAGCCCGGCGAGACAGACGCGCCTGCCGGACTGAAAGACGGCCTGAAGGCCGCCAACCGGCTCCAGGACCTGACGATGCAGTTCGCGCGGCTGGAGCGGACGGGCAATCAGGCGCTTGCCGATGCCCTCGGCGCGGCCCGCAAGGAGGGGCTGACGCCGTCGATCTACTGTCACCCAGTCGGGTATCACGGTCACGGCGCCGGACCGCCGATCGGCATGACCGACTACCAGGACGGCGTGCCCGTGCGCGGCGACTACGTGTTCCGGCCGAACACCTGGCACTCGATCGAGCTCAACGCGACGCACCCGGTCCCGGAGTGGGGGAACCAGCCGGTCCGCTTCGCGCTCGAAGAGGATGCGGCGATCCTCCCGGGCGGCAAGTGGGACTGGATTGACGGGCGGCAGACGGAGTTCTATCTGATTGGGGAGAAGTAGGAAGTGAGAAGTAGGAAGTGAGAAGCAGAAGCACCGCCTCTTCCCGCCTTGCTTCTCACGTTTCACTTCTCACCTCTCACTTCCCGCCCTGTAGCCCCGTCCGGCCGGGGCCGATACTCTGGGCGCCCCATTCCCGGAGTCGAACGATGACCGCCTCAGCCCGGATCCTGGCCCGTCTCGTCACCCTCGCCCTGGTGCTTGCCCCGGCTGGCGTGGCCGCACAGGACGGCGCGAGCCGCCTGACGGGCCGGGTGACCGACTCCTCTGGGGCGGCCCTGCCCGGCGTCACGGTGACACTGTCGTCTCCGAGGCTGGCGGGCACACTCACGGCGATCACGGATGGCACGGGGCAATACACCTTCCCGGCCCTTCCGCCGGACATCTACGCCGTCGGCTTCGAGCTGACCGGCTTCGAGCCGCATACGGCGTTGTCGGTCAGGCTCGGTCCCGGCGAGGTCACCGTTCTCGACCGGCAGCTGGACCTGGCCGCGTTGGCCGAGACCGTCGAGGTCGTGGGCCAGGAGCCGCCTCCGCCGCCTCAACCTCCGCCGGCGCCGCTGCCTCCACTCCGCGCGAAGCCGGAGATCCAACCGGTTCCGCGCGAGGCGCTTGCCTCGGTCTGCGGGCCGGGGCAACCCGCTGACTTCAGCGCCCCGCTCGGGCGCATCGCGGCCCATCGCAACGATCCCGGGCGGCAGCTGTATGGCACCGGCGATGTGCTGGTCCTCGATGTCGGCGCCGAACAGGGTGTCTCGGTTGGCCAGAACTACGTGGTACGCCGGCGTTTCCGCGTTGGCGACAAGAGCCTGCCGCTCGAGCGGGCCTCGTTCGGCGAGCTCACTGCCGGCCTCGTCCAGGTCGTGGACGCCAGCCCCACCATGTCGACGGCCGTCGTCGTCTACGCGTGCGGGGAGTTGCTCGCCGGCGATGTCATCGAGCCCTTCGACGCGATGCCCCGATGGACGGCGCTCGCCACGGGCACGCCACACTTCGACGAACCCGCAAGGATCATCCTCGGCGACGAGGGGCAGATCACGGCGGGACCACGCCAGCTGATGGTCATCGACTACGGCGCCATGCAGGGCGCCCAGCGCGGCCAGCGCCTCACGATCTTCCGCCGATCGCTCGGCGATCACGGGCCGGTATCGACCATTGGCGACGCCGTCATCGTGGCCGTGAAGGTCGATTCCGCCACGATCCGCATCGAGCGCGCGAACGATGCCGTAACGGTGGGCGACATGGTCGCGCCGCACCGCTAGCGCCGGACCTCCCCGGACCTTTCCCGCCCCCTTGCTCGTCCAACTCTCGCATGGACGATCTAAAGGTCTCTCTGCGACAGCTCGCCAAGTCGCCAGGATTCACCTTCGCCGCCGTCGCGGTCCTGGCGCTCGGGATCGGCCTCAACGCAGCCATGTTCAGCGTCGTCTACGCGCTGACGATCGCGGCGCGCCCGTTCCCCGAGCCCGAACGGCTGGTGCAGCTCTACTCGCGCGACGCGCGCGACAGCGACTACCGGCCGTTCTCCCACCAGGCCTATGAGGAGCTGTCGCGGGATCCCGGACCCTTCAGCGGTATCCTCGCGCACGATCTGACGATTGTCGGCGTTGGCGAGGGCGCCGAGTCGCGCCGGATGTTCGCGGCCATGGTGAGCGCGAACTACTTCGACGTCCTGGGCGTGCCGCCGGTCCATGGCCGCGGCTTCACCGCCGATGAATCGCGCCCCGGGCAGGACACGCCCGTCGTCGTTGCCACGCACACCTACTGGAAGCGGACCGGCCTCGACCCCAATCTGCTCGGCAGCACCATTCGCATCAACGAGCGGCCCTTTTCCGTGGTCGGCATCACGCCGCCCGGCTTCACGGGGACGATGAGCGTGTTCGGACCGGAGCTGTTCTTCCCGCTCGGCGTCTTCGACAGCCTGTCGAGCGACCTTCCCGGCATTTCGACCCGGTCGCTCTCGAGTCCGGAGGCGTTCGACCTGTTCCTCGTCGGACGGCTGAGGGACGGCATATCGACCAGCTCAGCCGCCCAGGCGGTCGAGCTCGCCGGACGGGGACTCGCGCAGTCCTTCCCGGCCGAGAACGAGCACCGGGCCCTCTCCATCGCGCCGCTGCCGAAGTTCGGCACCAGTACGTCGCCCTCAGACGAAAGCGTGCTCGCCACGCTTGGCGTCATGCTGCTCGGGATGACAGGCGCCGTTCTCCTGACGGTCTGCCTCAACCTGGCCTCGATGCTGCTGGCCAGGGGACGTGCGCGGCGCAGGGAGTTTGCCGTGCGCCTTGCTCTTGGAAGTGCGAGGGCGCGCCTCGTGCGGCAGCTCCTGACGGAGGGTGCGCTCCTCTCCGCCGCAGGAGGTGCGCTTGGCATCCTGCTCGGCACCTATGCGATCCGCGCGTTGACCGAATCGCTCGCCACCATGGTCCCGATCACCATTGCGATGGATGCGACCGTGTCACCGGCCCTGATTGGCGCGACGCTGCTCGTCTGCCTCTTCGCAACCGCGTGCTTCGCGCTTGGGCCCGCGCTCAAGCAGACGCGCGCCGACATCCTCACCGATCTCAAGGCGCAGCCCGGCGACGATCCGCCCCCGCGCGGGTGGCGTTTCGTGCCGCGCAACCCTCTGGTCGCCGCGCAGGTCGCCTTGTCGTTGTGTCTGCTGATCGCCGCCGGCCTGTTCATGCGGATGGCGCTTGACGCGGCGGCGACCGACCTGGGCTATGAGGCCGACAACACGGTGCTGGCCGAGGTGGACGGCCGGATGGGCGGCCTCGATCAGGCGCAAAGCCTGAACCTCTATCAGACCATCGAGAATCGCCTGGAGGCCCTGCCTGGCGTGAGCGCCGCGGGCGTTGGCGCGCTCGTGCCGATGGGCACCATCAGTATCAGCCGTGGCGTGCAGCGCGCCGGGCTGCGGCCGCCTCCCGGCAGCAAGCCATCCACGCCTGAGGCGGGCAAGGCATTCTGGGCGCCGTGGAACGCCGTCGGGACGTCGTACTTCGATGCGATGGGGATCCGCGTGCTCGAAGGCCGCCGTTTCGCAGCCACCGAGGTCTACGGGCAGGGCGCACCGCGCGTGGCCATAGTCGACGAGGCACTTGCACGAATGCTCTGGCCCGATGGCAACGTGCTTGGAGAGAGCATCCAGTGGGCAGAGGTTGACGACACCCGCCCCGGATTCGGCGAGCCCATGCAGGTCGTCGGCGTCGTCTCGTCGACAAGGCAGCAGCTGTTCGAGCGCGACCCTCGCGGCGCGGTGTACGTACCACTTGCGCAGGACTTCGCGACGAACGTGTTCTTCCACGTGAGGCCCGAACGGAGCGGCATGGATCTCGTCGATGCCGTGCGCAAGGAGGTCCGTGCGGCGGCTCCGGCCGTGCCGCTCTTCGGCGTCCGGACGTTTTCGACGCACGTGGCCACCTCGCCCGAGTACTGGGCTCTGAGGCTGTCGACGTCGGGCTTCACGTTCTTCGGTGTGATGGCGCTCGCCGTTGCGCTCGTCGGCATCTACGGCGTCACCTCCTATGCCGTGGCGAGGCGCACGCGCGAGATCGGCGTGCGCATGGCGATCGGCGCCAGGCCCGTGGAGGTGCTGCGGTTGATCCTCGGCGAGAGCCTCGGCACCGTCACGGCCGGCGTTGCCGTGGGATGGCTGCTCGGCATCGCGGTGGGGCGCCTGATGTCGAGCGTCTTCGTGGACGTCCCGGCGTTCGACGCGTGGACGTTTGCGCTCGTGCCGTTCGGCTTCGTCGCGGCATCACTCTGTGCAACGCTCCTGCCGGCGAGGAGAGCGACGGCCGTCAACCCGGTGACAGCCCTGCGTATGGAGTGACCTTCAGACTGAAGGCGACGCTGAACTCCCCTGGTTGTGGGGACACGACGCGCCTGAAGCTCCCGCCAAGCACGCCCCGGATGTCGACTGCCTGCTGTCCGGCCGACAGCCGCACGCGTCCGAGATTGATGAACGGCGCGAGTGCGAAGCCCGTGCTCCCGGCCAGAAAGGTACGGCGCAGCATGGTCATTTCTCCGTTCAGCCGTGGGCCATGGGCCTGGCCACAGCCAGGAACCGGTCGATATCGTCGGTGGTGTTGAAGAGCGCCGGGGAGACCCGCACCTGTCGCCCGCCGTCGCGGACACTTACATCCACTCCGGCCTTGTTGAAGTGCGCGGCTGGGTCGCGCTCCGGCGCCGTGGCGAACGACACGATTGACGAGCGGTTGCCGAGAGGTGTGTGCACGCGGGCGCCCATGCCACGCAGGCCGCGATTCAGCTGGTCGGCAAGCGCGACGGTATGCGTCTCGATGGCGGCAACGCCTACCCGTTCGAGGTATGACAGCGCCGCCCCGAGCTGGTAGATCGGACCGAACGCGGGCGTCGCGTAGTCGAACCGCTTCGCAGTGGTGAAGACCTCGTAGTGGTGATCGGGGAGCTCCCGCTCGACGTGCAATGCGCCATGGCGGTCGAGCGGGATCCGATCCAGCAGCTCGCGACGGATGAAGAACGGCGCGACGCCGAAGCTCCCGAGGAGCCACTTGTAGGTGCCGGACGCCATGAAGTCCACCCCGGCGGCCCGGACGTCCATCGGAAACATCCCTGCCGCCTGGACGGCGTCGGCATAGACGAACGCGCCGTGCGCGTGCGCGAGCTCCGCCAGCGGCGCCATCTCGTGCCGGAAGCCGTTCTGATGCGACACCCACGCCACCGAGACGAGCCGCGTCCGGCGATCGACATGGGGGACGAAGTCTTTCGCCTCCACTGCGCCGTCACGCGCCTTGACGATGCGCAGCTCCACGCCGCGCGTGCGCTCGAGCTCCCGATACAGGACGAAGGTCGTGTTGTAGTGGAGCTCGTCGACGACCACGTTCTGCCCCGCTTCGAGGCCGAGGCCGCGCGCCACGATGTTCTCACCCTCGCTCGTCGAATAGAGGAACGCAATCTCATCGGGCGACGCGCCGATAAGCCTGGCGTACTGCGCGCGCACCGTATCGGCCGTACGCTGCATCTCGCCGAGCGAGATGGGCCTCTCGCTCTTGGCGTCGACGAAGGCCCGGCCGGCGGCCGCGACCTGCCGGGGGACGGGTGCGATATAGGCGGAGTTCAGGTACAGGCGGTCGGCCGCGGCGGGAAAGTCCTGCCGGACACCCAGGGGATCGGCGGCCTGCATGGCGGCTGCCGGCCGGGCGACGGCCGCGGCAGCCGCCAGCGACTGGAGAAAGAGGCGGCGGGATGTGCACATGCCGCACATCCTATCCTCAGCACTCCTCGCGCGGCGCACTTGTACGCCCACAGGTGCGCGAGCCGCTGCCGCTGGCATAACATCGCGACATGACCGCGAGACTGATATTCTGCGCTCCGAGTGCGCTTCTGGCGATCGTGCTCGTCCCCGCCATCCCCGCGGCACGCCAGGGACGTGCCCTCGAGCCGCAGGACTACGGCCGCTGGGAGCAACTGGCCGCGCAGCCGACCCCGCTGTCGCCGGACGGCACGTGGCTCGTCTACGGCATCGCCCGCGCCAGCCGCCAGAACGAGCTGCGCGTGCAGCCCACCGCCGGCGGTCAGGCCACGACGATCCCATTCGGAGAACGGCCGGCATTCTCCGACGACTCCCGGTGGCTGGCCTGCCTCATCGGCTTCTCGGAGGAGCAGGAAGCCGCGCTCCGTAAGGACAAGAAGCCGCTGCACAAGCAGCTGGAACTCCTGGAACTCGCCACGGGCCGCCGGGTGGTCGTGGATGGGATCGAATCGTTCGCCTTCAGCCCGTCGGGCACGCACATCGCGATGCGCCGCTACGCACCAGAGCCGGCCGGCGGTCCGCCGCCCTCCACTCCAACCGACTCTGAGAAGGTCCAGCCAGGCACCACGCTGATCGTCCGCGAGCTCGCCACCGGCCGCGACGCGTCGTTCGGATCGGTCTCGGAGATCGCGTGGCAGGAGAAGGGTCCGCACCTGGCCTTCGCCGTGACCGTCGATGGCGGTGTCGGCAACGGCGTGCAGGTCTACGACAGCGCGACCGGGACATTGCGCGTGCTCGATTCGTCGGCGTCGACGTACAGCGGCCTGGCGTGGAAGAAAGACTCGGCATCCCTTGCCGCGCTCCGATCGAAGCCGGCGGATGACCGTGACGGCCCCTCGCACGTGGCGCTCGCGTGGCCGGACATCGCATCGCCGCAGCGCGTTCATGCCTTCGACGCGACCGCCGCCGGCCAGCTCCCTTCGGACCTCCGCGTGGTCCGCTTCCGTGCGCCTCGATGGTCCGACGACGGATCGTGGATCTTCTTCGGTGTCGGGCCATGGCAGCCGAAGACCGCGCGCGGGACTGCGGACGACCTTCCTCGCCGCGTCATCGCCGCCAGCGACAACCCGGACGAGCTGCCCGATGTACAGGTGTGGCACCCCGGGGACACGACGGTGATGGCGCGACAGAGGATCGACGCGCGGCGCGAACGCGAACGCTCGATGCTGGCAGCGTGGAAGGTCGGCGAAGATCGCCTCGTTCGCCTTGCCGACGCGATCGGCCAGGAGGTCACGCCCGTCACGGGCCGCCCGCGCGCGCTCGTCGTCGACACCAATCGGTACGCGATGGAGCGCAGCATCGGCCGCGTCCACGCGGACGCGTGGACGGTGGACCTCGAGTCGGGCGCGCGGTCGGAGACGCTCTCTCGCATCGAGGACCGGTACCTGCAGGCGAGTCCCGGCGGCCGATACCTGCTCTTTCTCAGAGATAACCACTTCTGGACGATCGATCTCGACACGGGCAGGCAGGCGAACGTGACCGCCAGGGTCCCGACGTCATTCGTCGACGTCGAGTCCGACCAGACCACGGCCAGCACACCTCCGTTCGGCGTGGCCGGATGGACCGCACGCGACGAAGCCGTCCTGTTGTACGACAGGCTGGACATCTGGGAGATCGCGCCCGACGGGAGCCGCGCGGCCCGGCTGACGAACGGCACGGAAGGCGACGTCCGGCATCGCTACGTCCGACTCGACGCCGACGAGACCGTCATCGATCGATCGCGCCCGATCCACATCGCCCTGTTCGGCCTGCGGTCCAAGAAGTCCGGATATGCGCGCATTGGCGCGAGCGCCTCGGCCGTCGAGACCCTGGTGTGGCTCGACAAGCGTGTGGACCGGCTGGCAAGGGCCAGCCGTGCTGATCGATTCGTGTACGCCGTGCAGGACTTCAACGACTCCCCTGACTATTTCCTGGGAGGCCCGGCACTTGGGCAGGCCGCACAGGTGACGGCGACCAACCCGTTCATGTCCGAGTATGCGTGGGGGCGCTCGGTCATCGTCGACTACGAGAGCACGCGCGGGACCGCGCTCCAGGCCTCGCTCGTCTACCCGGCCGGTTACGAGCCCGGAAAGGCCTACCCGATGATCGTGTACATGTACGAGCGGCTCTCCGACGGTGTGCACACCTTCTCGATGCCGTCCGAGCGCGAGTACTACAACGCGGCGGCGCTCACGACGCGCGGATACGTCTACCTGCAGCCGGACATCGTGTTCCGGCCGGGCGAGCCTGGCGTGTCCGTCGTGGAGTCGGTCGTGCCGGCCGTGCAGAAGGTCGTGGACATGGGCGTGGCCGACCCCGCCAAGGTGGGCACGCTCGGCCATTCGTGGGGCGGCTTCGACAGCGTCTACCTGGCGACACACACCGACGTCTTCGCGGCATCGGTGGCGGGCGCACCCATCACGAACCTGGTGAGTAACTACGGCAACCACCACTGGTCGAGCGGCATCGCCGAAACCGATCACATCGAGACGGGACAGCAGCGTATGGTCGTGCCGCTCTACGAGGACCTGCAGGCCTACATCCGCAATTCGGCCGTCTTCAAGGCGCACACGATGAAGACGCCGCTGCTCGTGGCGTTCGGCGACAACGACGGGACGGTCCACTGGCACCAGGGAGTGGAGTTGTACAACATCGCCCGCCGAGCGGGACGCAACGTCGTGCTGCTGCAGTACGGCGGCGAGGACCACGGGCTGCGGAAGAAGCCGAACCAGGTGGACTATCACCACCGCATCTTCGAGTGGTTCGATCACTACCTGAAGGGCGAGCCGGCCGCCGCATGGATCACGGGCGGCGAGCGCTACCTGGATCGCGAGCGGGACCTGCAGCAGCGGAAGCTGGCGGAGAAGCCGGGGCCGTAGGGCGGGTGGTTCGTAGGGCGCTCCTTATGACCCGCCGGAAGAGGCGGAACTGAAGCTCCTCCCTACGGTCGAAACGTAGGGCGGGTCTTCATGACCCGCCACAAGAGGCGGAACTGAAGTTCCGCCCCACGGCCAACGCCCGTCAGAACCGCAGCCTCAGCGCGAACTGCCAGCTTCGCGGGTCACCGACCGCCGTCACGCGATTGAACGACGGGGCCGGGCTCGTCGGATAGGCCCCAGTACCCCACGTCGTATTGCGCGCAATCTCATTGACGGCGTTGGTGAGGTTGAATACTTCGGCCATCGCCTCGAGGCGCGCGGCCCCACCGAGACGGAAGCTGCGGCTCAACCGAAGACTGGCACTGAAGAATTCGTCCCCCACGCCGGAGTTGCGGGGGATGAACTCCCCGTCCACGATGGGACGGCCTGCCGTTCCCTGGATGGTCGGCACGCCAGACACGATGTTGAACGGCGCAGGCGAGTAGGCCTGGATCATCGTGCTCAGCTGCCATCCGTGGGTGAGCACCTGCCAGGCGGTCGCGGACGGCTCCATCGGGGTGTTGACACCTCCCGAGAACGCCAGCATGTGGCGCCGGTCGTCGTCCGAACGGCTCCAATCCTTCGAGAGGTCGAACGGGTCGATGGGACCGCTGAAGAAGAACTCGCCGACGTCGTTCATCGACTTCGACAGCGTGTAGCTGATGCGGTAGTAGCCGAGACGTGACGGACGCTGCGCGAAGGACACGAGAAGGCCGTGATAGGTCGAGCTGCCGGCCGCCGTGTACTGGCTGTTGTTGGCGTACTCCGGGTTCGGGCGGCAGCCGTTGTTGCCTCCGGCGGGAACGCAGGACGGCACGTTCTGGTTGATCGACATGATCAGATCCCGCCCGCGCAGATACGAATAGCCCAGACTGACCGTGCCGAGGCGCCCCACCTGGCGCTCCACCTCGACGCTCGCCTGTCGGGAACGCGCGTTCTGCAGGTCCCGCTCCATCGTGCTGAGGTTGACGAGCGTCACCGAAGGCACGGGCGCGGCGAGGATGTTCGGGAAGACCGGCGCACCCGCCTGGCCGGGCGACAGGCTGAGGCCGATCTGCCGGAGGTTGGCGAGATCCGTGGTGTTGCCGGCTGACAGCAGCGCGTTCGCCAGTGCCCTGAGCGGCACGCGGTCGTAGTAGAGGCCGGCGCTCCCGCGCACGACGAGGTTACGGGAATCGAACGGGGTCCACGCCACACCGACGCGCGGCGAGACGTTGTCCGCGTCGGTCTCGATCGAATCGAGGAACTGCAGGTCGTACCGCAGGCCGAGGTTGAGTGTCACGTCGGGGTGCACGCTCCACTCGTCCTGCACGTAGGCGCCGAGATTGGCATTGCCCTGCTCGACCTCGGTCACGCCGAAGGTCTGCGCGAAACCCGCGTTGTTGTAGGTACCGGCGAGGAAGGTCGCCATGGACGAGAAGCTGTACGACCCGCGCACCGCGCGCGGAAAGACGATGAGGTCGTCGTTGTAGATGAAGTCCGCGCCGGCGCGGAGCGCGTGCGAACCGCGCTGCTGCGACAGGTTGTTGACCACCTGGAACATCCGATTGCGCCGCCCCTGGGGGCTCGATGGGAACGTGCCGAAGGACGCGACGCCCGCAATCGAGACAGCCGGACCGATCGGATCGGTCGGGAGCGCCTCGAGGTTGCTGTCGGTGAATTGTGCGCGCGTCTCGTTGACCGTCCGCGTGCCGAGCGTGAGCGTGTTGCCAAAAGCGACTGAGTAGTCGCGATTGTCGAGACCGGCCGATGCCGACGGCGCACTCAGCCCGCCCGCTCCCCGCGAGTTGGAGGAAGAGACGTCGTACAGACTGTACCGGACACTCAGCTGGTCGCGTCCTCCAATGGCGTGGTCGATGCGGCCCAGGACGTTGACGCTGTGTACCGGGTTCTCGTACAGGCCGGTCGTGACCGGCAGGCCGGGGTAACCCGTCGCCGCGAGCCTGGCGTTGATCGTGCTCACGTCGGCGGCGCTGATCGTCGTCAGGCCGGATTGATCCAGCAGGCGCTGTTCGGCATTGACGAAGTAGAACGTCCTGCCGGCCACGAGCGGACCGCCGAGGCTCGCGCCGTACTGCTTCTGCGACATCGGCAGCGTCGTTCCCGACAGCGCATTCGGCGCGTTGAACGCGTCGTCGCGGAAGTAGCCATAGACGTCGCCACGGAGCGTGTTGGTGCCGCTCCGCGTCACGATGTTGACATACCCGCCGAGCGCGCGGCCGAGCTCGGCCTGGCCGCCGGATGTCACGACCTGGAACTGCTCGATGGCGTCCACCCCGAACGGAATCCCGCTCAGGCCGGCCGCATCGTCGTTGGCCGAGAGACCGTCGACGATGAAGTTGTTCGAGAAGTTGCGCTGGCTGCCGACCGAGAGTCCCACGCCGGGAACGGCGGAGGTCTCGGCGAAGAGCTGCGTGCTGTTGATGTTGGGCGGCGCGACGGCAGGCACGAGCAGCGCGATGTCCAGGAAGTTGCGGCCGTTCAGCGGCAGGTGGCCCACCTCCTCCCGTGAGACCGTCGAGGCAATCTGGCTGCGAGCCGATTCGAGCAGGGGCGTGTCGGCGGTCACCGTCACGGCCGTGGTGAGCCCCTCGACCGCGAGGACGATGGGCAGCTCGAAGGCGCTGCCGACGGTGAGGGTCAGCAGCCGAACCGACGGGGTGAACCCCGGAAACGAGGCTTCGAGCCGGTAGCGTCCCACCTTGAGGTAGGGGAAGCGGAATCGTCCACCCTGGTCCGCAGTCGTCGCGACCGACACGCCGGTCTCCGTTTCGGCGGCAGTCACCGTCGCACCGGCAATGGCCGCGCCCTGCTGGTCCACGACCCGACCGCTGACGCTGGCGTTGTTGACGGTCTCCTGCGCCGCAACAGGCACGGCGATCGCGAGTCCTGCGATCGAGGCCAGCAACAGCCGGGCAAAGTGCATGGTCACGTCGATCGAGCCTATCGGAGGATCGCGCGAGCGGGAATGCGTCAGATCGTCGCAGCGCGGCTCCAGCAGCCCGTGATGCCGTTCACCACGGCCTGCCAGAGGGTGCGTCAAATTGCCGCAGGCCGGCGCTACGACTGGTGAAGGACGGCGTTCGGCTCTGTTCGGGACGCGCGCCGTGGCTCAACCAGCACAGGCGATGAGGGCGCCTGGCGACCGCCCGAAGAGGCGCGTGGCGATCGGCAACTGGCGGGAGCGCCGACGCCGCCTACCGCGAGAACCGGATCGTGTAGTTCGAGACCCCCGCCATGAAGAACCGAGCGACCTGCCCTGCTTCCTTGTCGGTGCCGCGTCCGGCCTCGACGCCCATCACCTGCGGATACCAGTTGCCGCCCTTCAGCAGGCTCTGAGGCTGGGACCAGCCCGAAGGGTTCTCGATCGCGCCGTTGAACGAGACGTAGATGCCCTCCTGCGCCCACTCGTTCGTGTTCGCGCGATTGAGCAGCATGACCCACGTCTCGAGGTGCGTGTTCCAGTGCACGGCCGGTCCCCACGGGACGTCCACGCCGGGCACGTCGTCATCCCACGTGTTGGACGAGACGTGTACTGGCGTTGCGGAGGGGTACAGCCACCCGCCCTCTCCGCGCTCCTCGTCGTCCTCCTCCCGCTCGAACGGCATCCATTGCGGCGGCAGCCATGCCCCCGCCTGCCAGACGTCCAGCGCCCCCATCGGCTGATCGCGCGATGCCCAGGTCATGCGTGCAACCGAGATGCCGGTGCCGCCCGGCTGTTCGATGTACTGCGTGTAGAACACGTACAGGAACCGCTGCTCTCGATCGAGCGCAACACTCAAGTCGCCGGCGCCGCCATGGAAGTAATGGTTGTTGGTGACGCACCTCACGCCGCCTCGACTGCCTTCGAGAATCGGTCCAAGATCGTCCCACGTCAATCCGCGATTCGCCGATCGCGCCGCGCCGATGCGCGCGATCACCTTGGGCGAGTCCGGGCAGACAGTGCCTTGAAGCTCGTTGTGGTAGTAGCCGTACCAAGTCCCGTCATCGTCGGCAACCACGGCTTCCATCCACGCGCCGCCGAGCGGTGCCGCTCCGTTCCACGAGATGGGGCCTACGGGACTGAGCCGGGTCACGGCCCTGCCGGCGCTCAGTTGCGCCCAACCCGAATGGGAGTTGAGGACGAACAGCACGGGGCGTCCGTCCACCGCCTCCCAGACGCCAGGGCTGTTCGAATCCGTATCGCTGGCGAATCGGGTCTCGAAGGCCGGCACGAGCGTGGCGGTTGGGGTCCGCTGCTGCTGCCCGGACACCGCCATGGATGAGCTCCAGCACAGTGAACACAATCCGAGGCCGACAACGACCAGTCGACCCCTGGAAAGGACAAACGAGCTCCGGCATGACATCGATGGCGAAGCGAAGCAAGGCGAGTGCCTTTACATGCGTCACCGAACGTCGAGCTTCGCCACGATCAGCGCTGCTTACGGGTCTTCTTCAGTGCGTCGAGAGTGACAAACGTCGAGGGCGTCTTCTTCCGTCTCGTCGGACCGATGCCGAAGAGCTTGTGCGCGAGATACCACACCGCACCAGCCACGACGAGCGCGACGCCAATCTCCTGCCAGCTCATACGGTTCGTCCCTCCGGCCCGGACGCCGTGCGGCCACGATCTCGGACGGCGCCCCGGCGCGACCGTGGCAGAGGCGTCTTCACGCTCCCCACCCGAGCGCCCGGCCGATCTGGTACACCGCCAGAGACGCCACATACGCGAGGACGGTCATGTAGGCCACCATGAAGATCGGCCAGCGCCAGCCGCCGGACTCCCGCTTGACGACGGCCACGGTGCTCATGCACTGACACGCGAGGACGAAGAACACCATGAGCGAGACGCCGACGAGCGGCGTCATGAGCGTGGTTCCGTCGGGCCAGGCGGCACCCCTGAGGGCCTCGCGCAGAGTCTCGTTCGTCTCGTCGGCATCCGAGATGTCGAAGACGATGCCGAGCGTGCCGACGAAGATCTCGCGCGCGGCGAACGCGCCAATGATCCCGACGCCGATCCGCCAGTCGAACCCGAGCGGAGCGATGACCGGCTCGATCAGGTGCCCGAGCCGTCCCGCGGTGCTCTGCCGCAACTGTGCGCCGCTCTCCTGGTTGTCGATCTCCGCCAGCCGGGCATCGCGCTCCTCGCCCGGGAGCGTCTGTGCCTGCACGGCGGATCGCTGCTGTTCGGCCTCGGCGGCCACCTCCGCGCTCTTCGGGTACGACAGGAGCGCCCACATGACGATCGTGAGCGCCAGGATGACGGTTCCTGCATCGACGAGGAAGGCCCTGACGCGCTGCCAGACGCCGCTCAGCAGGACCCCGAGAGCCGGCATCCGGTACGGCGGCAGCTCGAGCATCAGCGCCGGCACGGGACCTTTGAGCACGGTCCGGCGCAGCACCGCGGCAGCGCCAAGCGCGGCGATCACCGACAGCGAGTACATCGCGAAGAGCGCCACTGCGCCCGCGCTGAGGAAGCCGACGCGCGTCCCCGGAGCGAAGACCGTGGCGGTCACGAGAACATAGACCGGCAGCCGGGCACTGCACGACGTCAGCGGCAGGACGAGCATCGTCAGCAGCCGGTCGGTGCGGCTCTCGAGCGTGCGCGTCGCCATGACGGCAGGAATCGCACACGAGAAACCGGACAGCATCGGGACGAACGCCTTGCCGTGCAGACCCACCGCGCGCATGACGCGATCGATGACGAAGGCGGCGCGAGCCAGGTAGCCAAGGTCCTCGAGCAGGCCGATGAAGACGAAGAGCAGTGCGATCTGCGGAACGAAGACGATGACGTTGCCAACGCCGGCGATGATGCCGTCGACGACGAGGCTGGTGAGCGGGCCCGGCGGCATCACGGCCGCGACGGCGCCCTGCACCGAGGCCACGGCGTCTTCGATGGCCGCGATCGCCGGCTCCGACCAGCTGAAAAGCGCCTGGAACACCAGCATCATCACGGCGGCGAAGGCGACTGCGCCCCCGACCTTGTGGGTGAGCACGGCGTCGATGCGATCCGTCCAGCTGCGGCGCGTCACCGCCGGCGTCTTCAGGATGGCGGGCAGCAATTCGTCGACGAGGCGGTAGCGGGCGCCGATGATCTCGAGATCGATGTTCCTGCCCGCGTCGGCGGCGCGCTGGTGAATCTGCCCCACTGCGCGACGGAGAGCCTCGGGAATGCCGGTGAGATCGTCCACGCCCTCGTGGTCGAGGGAGAGCAGAAGCCATTCGGCCCAGGCGCGGGCGTCTTCAGGCCGATCCATGAGGTGTTGCGAGAGGATCAGGCCTTCGAGCTCGGCGAGATCCGCCTGAAGGGTCTCGGGGCGGTCGACGCGGGGACGCGCCGTCGGTGCCGGCCCGTCGACAGCCTCGGCAATCGCGGCGCGGAGCGCGTCCATCCCGATGCCCTTGTTCGCAACCGTCGGCACGACCCTCGCGCCCGTCAAGCGCTCGAGCGCGGGGATATCGATGGCCAGGCCGTCGCGTGCGGCCTCGTCGGTCATGTTGAGGGCGACGACAACCGGGCGGCCGATCTCCAGGATCTCGAGCGTGAGGTAGAGGGCACGCGCGAGCGCCGTCGCGTCGGCCACGACGAGAATCGCGTCGGGACGCCGCGGGCCGCGGCCGAGCAGGGATTCGACGGCGATCTGCTCTTCTCGCGAGCGGGCACTCAGCGAATAGGTGCCCGGAAGGTCCGTGAGCTCGACCTCCCGTCCGTCAGGCAACGGCACGGACGCGGATCGACGGTCAACCGTGACGCCGGGATAGTTGGCGACACGGGTCCGCGCGCCGGAGAGGGCGTTGAAGAGCGTGGACTTGCCGGAGTTGGGGTTGCCCGCAACCACCACCAGCGGCGGGCGGGGCCGAAGGCCGTGCGCTCGCACGGAGGAGTTACCTCGATCTCATTCGACTTCGATTCCGATCGCCTCGGATTGTCGAATCGACAGGGCGTAGTTGCGAACCCGAAGCTCCACCGGATCGCCCAGAGGCGCCCGGCGCTGCAGCGTCACCGGCGTGCCCGGCACCAGTCCCATCTCGAGCAGGCGCCGTACCACCGGACGCGCGCCCGCGACCGTCCGGACGACGGCCGTCGATCCGACTGCCAGCCCGGAGAGAGGACGGCGCTTCGTGGTTCTGTCCATGAGTGAAGTGAGATTTGATCTCAACTTCGATGCTATCACACCGGCGCCGGACAGGCCCTGAGGTCTCCCGCCGGTGATGGCGGTCGATCGATCGGGCGGGGAACACCCCGCCCTCCGATGACGCCGCTTCGCCGTTACGGGCGCACGGTGTCCGTGCCTGCTCCCTTGAGATGCTTGTCGAACCACCGGACGTAGCGCTGCAGCCGATCGCGCTCGTAGCTTGGAATCGTCAACCCGTGGAACTGGCCCGGATAGATCACGAGCTCCGTATCGACACCCATGCTCTTGAGCGCCTGATACATCTGCTCGCCGCCCGCAATGGGCACGTTGAAGTCCTTCTCCCCGCCGAGGAACAGCGTGGGCGTCTTGATACGGTCGGCGTGCAGGAAGGGGTACGACACCTTCATCCACACGTCTGTCGCCGTCCACGGATGCCCCATCTCCTGATCGTACTGCACGGTGTACTGGTCGAGGCCGTACATCGAGAACTGCATGGAGCTGCCCGCCCCGCTCACAGCAGCCTTGAAGCGCGAATCGGTCGCAATGGTGTAGTTGGTCGAGATGCCTCCGTAGCTCCAGCCTCCGATGCCGAGCCGATCGGGATCCGCGGTGCCCTGCTTGACGGCCTCGTCCACGGCACCGAGCAGGTCCACGACCTCCAGGTTGCCCCAGTCGGCGAAGATGGCCTTCTGCCAGGCGTTGCCGCGGCCCGCGCTCCCGCGATAGTTGATGGCCAGCACCACGTACCCGTTTGCCGCGAGCCACTCCCGATCGAAGCTGAATGCGTGTTCGTCCTGGCCGTTGGGGCCGCCGTGAATGAGGAGGAGGGTCGGATACTTCGTGCCCGCCCTGTAGCCGGCGGGCTTGACGATGAGGCCATGGACCTCGGTACCGTCCTTGCTGGTCGACTGGAAGTTCTCCGTCGTGGCAAGCTGCAGCTCGCTCGTCAGCTTCTCGTTGTGCTTCGTCAACGGCCTGAGTGTCCCGCCTTCGAGCGCGAAGATCTCGGGCGGCTCGGCCGGCGTGCTGGACAGGACGGCGAAGTGGCCATCCTTGCCGCCACTGAGCGCCCTCACCGATCGATCGCCCGTCGTCAGCCGCTCGACGCCGCGGGAGGACGTGCGGCCGGCCGCAACCTTGGCCACGTGCCGCGTCCGATCGTCCTGGAGCAGGAACGACACGGTCTCGCCATCGGCCGACCAGACCGGGTCCGACACGGCACGATCCAGCAACTCCATCACGATCGCGGGTCTGGTCGTCGGCGTGTCGGGCCGCGGCGATACGGGCACCATGACCAGCTTGTTCATGCCGTAGGCGCGGAACTTGTCGATGTCCCCGAGCAGCACGGCCACGCGTGTGCCGTCGGGGCTCCACACCGGGCGGCCGTTCTCGCCCTCGGGCGTTGCGGTCAACTGGCGCGGCGTCGCGCCCGCACGCGCCTCGACGACCCACAGGTCCTGGTTCGAAGTCCGGTCGGGATCGGCATGGGCGCGCTTGCTCAGGAACGCGATCTCGGTTCCATCCGGCGACCACGACGGGCTGCCATCGTCCACCGGTCCGCTCGTGATGACCGTGTGCGTCCGCGTCGCCAGGTCGAACACGGCAATGTGGTCGTACACGCGCGTGAGATAGCCCTCGCGATCCCGCTTGAATTGATAGCGGTCGATGACGATAGGCGGGGGCGTCTTGCGCTTCCATCCATCCTTCGTCTCCGGCTCATCATCGGGGTCCTCGTCGCCGACGACGAAGGCGATCCGCGTGCTGTCCGGCGACCACTGAATGTCGGAGACGCCGCCCTTGATGTCGCTCACTTTCTGCGCCTCGCCACCCGCGCGGTTGAGCAGCCAGATCTGACCGCCCTTCTTCTTCTCTTCGTCGGTTCCCCTCGATGCCACGAAGGCAAGGTACCTGCCGTCGGGGCTCCACCGCGGCGAGGACTCGCTGTCGGGCGATGAGGTCAGCTGCAGCTGTTCGGAGCCGTCCCACTTGATCATCCAGACATCGGTGTTGCGCTTGTCCGTGTCGGCGTCGATGGTCGTGAGGGTGTAAGCCACCCACGCGCCGTCCGGGGAACGTTGCGGGTCGGCGACGGTCGCGACCCGAGAGTGATCGTCGAGGGTGATGGGGCGCCGGGATTGCGTGTGGACGGACGTGGCAAGGCCGGACGCGACGGCGAGCGCGAGGGCGAGGCGAATGGCAGTGCGCATGCCGCAACTATACCCGGAGGTGTAAGCTGAGGGGCGTTCCCGGAAGGGGAAGTGAGAAGTTAGAGGTGAGAAGTTAGTTAGAAGTGGGGGGTTGGAGGTAGTGGCGACACTTCTGGACAAGGTCTGGGACCTGCACACCGTCCGCACGCTGCCGACCGGGCAGACGCAGCTGTTCATCGGCCTTCACCTCATCCACGAGGTGACGACGCCGCAGGCGTTTGCCATGCTTCGTGACCGGGGGCTCCGGCCGGCGTTTCCGGACCGCATCTTCGGGACGATGGATCACATCATCCCCACGGCAAGCCTTCGCCGCCCCGCGCCGGATCCGGTGGCCGAGGCGATGATGGCCACGCTCGAGGCCAACTGCCGCGAGCACGACATCCCGCTCTTCGGCCTCGGCGACAGCCACCAGGGCATCGTGCACGTCATCGGGCCCGAGCTCGGGCTCACCCAGCCCGGCATGACCATCGCCTGCGGCGACAGCCACACATCGACGCACGGGGCGTTTGGCGCATTGGCATTCGGCATCGGCACTTCGCAGGTCCGCGACGTGCTGGCCTCGCAGTGCCTGGCCATGGACAAGCCGACGCTGCGCCGCGTGCAGTTCGACGGGACGCCGGGGCCCGGCGTCACGGCCAAGGATCTGGCGCTCGCCATGATCAGACGCCTGGGCGTGAACGGCGGCGTCGGCTTCGCCTACGAGTATGTCGGCGAGGCGATCGACCGCATGTCCATGGACGAGCGGATGACGCTCTGCAACCTGTCCATCGAAGGCGGCGCGCGCATGGGGTTCGTCAACCCGGACGAGACGACGTTCGCCTTCCTGCGTGGGCGTCCACACGCGCCGGACGGCGACGCATGGGATCGCGCGGTACGGTGGTGGAGGACCCTCGCCTCCGACGCCGGCTCACGCCCGGACGACGAGCAGAGCATCGACGTCACGTCGATCGCGCCCGTGGTGACGTGGGGGACGAACCCCGGGCAGAGCGTCGGCGTGGACGAACCCATCCCGGAACCGTCGACGCTCGGCGCAGGCGAGCGCGAAGCGGCGGTCGAAGCGCTGCAGTTCATGGGCTTCGAGGCCGGGGAGGCCGTCAAGGGCCGCCGCATCGACGTGGCCTTCATTGGCTCGTGCACCAACGCCAGGCTGTCGGATCTGCGCGCCGCCGCAACGCTCGTCCGCGGTCAACGCATCGCGCGCCACGTGCGAGGGCTCGTCGTACCCGGCTCGCGCGAAGTGCAGCGGGCCGCCGAGGCCGAAGGACTCGACGAGGTGTTCAAGGCCGCGGGCTTCGAGTGGCGTGAGCCCGGCTGCTCGCTCTGTCTCGGCATGAACGACGACAAGCTCGCCGGGGCCCAGACCTGCGCCTCGTCCTCCAACCGCAACTTCCGCGGCCGTCAGGGGAGCCCCACCGGCCGTACGCTGCTCATGAGTCCGACCATGGTCGCCGCGGCAGCGGTCGCGGGCGAGGTCGTCGACGTCAGGAACGCCGTTCCGCGTGGAGGCGCGGTCCAATGAGCTCATCGGCCATCACGTCAGCGACGGGACGCGCCCTGCCGCTGGCCGGCGACGACATCGACACGGATCGCATCATGCCCGCCCGCTACCTGCGCGCCATCACGTTCGACGGGCTGGAGACGCACCTCTTCGAGGACGACCGTGCGCACGCGGCCAGGGCGGGCACGGTCCACCCCATGGACGATCCACGATTCGCCGGCGCCTCAATCATGGTCGTGAACCGCAACTTCGGATGCGGATCGTCGCGGGAGCACGCGCCGCAGGGCATCGTCCGCCGGGGCATCCGCGCGATCGTTGGCGAATCGTTCTCGGAGATCTTCTTCGGCAACGCGGTGATGCTGGGCCTGCCGGCGGTCACCGCGTCGGCCGCGGACGTCGCGGCGCTTCAGGCCAGGATTGCAGACGATCCGATGCTCGAGGTGCGCGTCGATCTCGAGACGATGCGCGCGGCATGTGGCGACTGGTCGTTCCCGATCCATCTGCCGGCGGCCGCACGCGATGCGCTGATGACCGGCCGATGGGATGGACTCGGCCTGCTGCTGCAGGATTTCGACGCCGTCCGGAGCACCGCGGCACCGCTGCCCTACCTCAACTCGTTCAGGTAGGCGCGCCACGAGCGCGGTCAGCGTGGCTTTCGTACTGGCGCTTCGACCTTCACTGCGGCGCCTTGATCGGTCGTGAGCGTGAGCACGACGCGGTCGCCGTCCCTCAGTGGCCGATTCAGGTCCGTCAGTTCGATGTACGCCTTGCCGGGCTCGAGCGTCGTGCTGCCGAATGAAGGGATGGCCAGCTCCGGCACCGGCGTGCCGGACTCCACGATCCTTGCGCCCGCCGCGGCGTCAGCAAGCACCTTCACCACGTACACGTCGTACATCGTCGGGTTCTCGAGGACCGCATAGGCCGTTGTCGTCGTCGCGCCCGGCGCCGGTTCGGCCACCCAGGCGCTCGTTCCCGTGACCGCCTTCTCCTGCCCGATCGCCGCTGGCCCAGACAGCATCAGCAGCACCACCGTCGTCATCCCCTGCAGAACCCGCATCCGATGCTTCCTCCAGCCCACATTCTGTCACGGAGGCCGCTCGCTCGCCCGCAGGGCGGAACTTCAGTTCCGCCTCGCGGGCCGGGCCCGGAAGACCGCCAACCGATTCGCGGTTTGTGAGCGGCGACGAGCTCAGCGATTGACGGGGTACTTGGAGAGCTTGCGCTGCAGCGATCGGCGATGGAGGCCCAGCAGGCGCGCGGCCTGCGACACGTTGCCGCCGCATTCGGTCATCACGCGCTGGATGTGCTCCCACTCCATGCGCGCGAGCGACGGCACCGTGTACTGGTGCGTGCCCGCGCGAGTCGACCCGGCATCGAGGACCGCGGCCACCTGGTCGGCGTCGACCGGCTTGGTGAGGTAATCCGCGGCGCCGCGCTTGATGGCCTCGACCGCGGTGGCAATCGCGCCGTAGCCGGTGAGGACGATGATGCGTGTCGTGGCGTCGATGCCGTGCAGGGTTTCGACGACGTCGAGGCCATGGCCGTCGGGCAACCGCAGGTCTACGAGCGCGAACTCCGGGCTGTCCTGCCGTGCGTGTTCGAGCGCCTCGGCCGCCGTCCCGGCCCGCGAGACCTCGTAGCCGCGTGCCCCGAGCGCCTTTGCGAGGCGCGAGGCAAACACCTCATCGTCATCGAGCAGCAGCAGCGTGCGATCGTCGTTCATGCGTTGAGGCCTCCGCACGAACCGGCAGGAGCAGGACGGCGGTCGTACCGTCCCCGGGCGACGAGGTCAGGGTAAGCGAGCCGCCCCATCGTTCTGCGAAGGTTCGCGCCAGAAAGAGGCCGAGTCCGAAGCCGGAACCCGGCGGTTTGGTCGTGAAGAACGGCTCGCCAGCCCGCTGCAGCGTCTCGCCGGCCATCCCCGTGCCGGCGTCCTCGACGGCAAAGCGCACGAAGCCGCCGCGTTCCTGTACCGCGAGGCGGATAGGCGCGTCGGCCGGCGACGCATCGAAGGCGTTCTTGACGAGCGTCCGCAGTGTGCGCGCAGCCGCTTCGAGCGGCACGTGCACGAATGCGCCGGCCGCCTCCATCCCAATCACGACTCGCTGTCGGTCGCCCGGCGTGAACGTCTCGAGCATCGACTCGACGACGCCCTGCGGTGTCAGGGTCTGGGCCTGGTGGATCGACGCGGTATCCGCACGGCCGCTCATCTGGTCCAGAATCTCGCGGCAACGGTCGACCTGCGATCGGATGAGGCGAGCGTCTTCGGCCATCTCGCGAGGGACGCCGCCCGCGCTGGCCGCGCGATCCAGTTCGCGTGCGGCCACGGCAATCGCACTGAGCGGCGTGGCGAGCTCGTGCGCCGCGCCCGCCGCGAGCGTGGTGAGCGAGACCAGCCGCTCCTGCCGCGCGGCCGTCCGCCTCGCCTCCGCGAGTGCGCGCTCGCGTGCCTCGAGGGCGAGGCGAATGCGCGTGACGAAGCTGGCGGTGAGGACCGCCGCCACCACGAACGCGACGCCCATCCCCACCTGGTGGCCGAACGCCGGCGGCATTCCGCCGTGGCCGGCGTGTGGATCCACCAGCGCGCGAAGCGGTGCGACGAAGAGGAGGCCGTACCCGGTCATCGACGCCACGGCCGCAGCCCAGGTCCATCGGGCATCGAGTGTGACGGCTGCGAGAGTGATGTAGACGAGGTAGCTGATCGTGAACGGGTTGGACGGTCCACCGGTCACCAGCAGGAGCGACGTGAGGATGGCGATGTCGAAGAGGATGAGGCTGCCGAGCCAGGCGTTCGGCGCCTCCTGGCCCCGTCCCAGCCGCGCTTCGAGCCAGAGATTGCTGAGGGCCTGCGCCACGAGGAGCGCGGCCACGGCAGCCAGCGGAAACGTGACGTCGAGCGCCGCACGGCCGACAGCCAGCGTCGCGACGGCTCCGGCCGCAACGGCCCACCGGAAACGGGCCAGCCAGCGGGCCGTGACGACCCGGCCGGTGTCGAGCGAGCGCATGCCCGTATTCTCCGCGATTCCGCGGGCGTCCCTGAGTCAATTTGCCGCACCCCGACTCGACGGCCCCCTGCCGTACGCTATGACCCATGCGTCTTCCTGGAGTGCTCCCGGTTCTCGTCGTGCTCTCTGCCGTGTTCCCTGCCGGAGGCCAGGCCGTCTCGGACGCGAGTGACGTGTCGCTGGCCGTTGCTGGCCGGTCCAACCAGACGCCATGGGCCTCGGCGCTCGGCAACACGGTTGCCGTCGCGTGGGGCGCGTCGTTGCCATCGGGCGCGACCGATGTGTTCGTCGCCATCAGCCACGACGGCGGGCTCACCTTCGGCAATCCCGCCAGGGTCAATTCCGTCGACGGCGAGGCGCGCCTCGGCGGCGAACTGCCGCCACGCGTGGCGCTCGTGGATCGCGGCCGGCAGGACCTGGAGGTCGTCGTGGCGTACGGATCGAAGACCGATGCGACGTCGATCAAGGTCGCGCGCTCGGCGGATGGCGGCCGCACGTTTGCCGAAGGCCGCACGCTGCAGGCGCCTGGAGCGGCCGGCGACCGCGGCTGGCACGCGCTCACCGTCGACGCCTCGGGCGAGGCGCATGTGCTCTGGCTGGATCATCGCGGTCTGGCCGCGCAGAAGCAGCAGAGCCACGAGCACCACGAGAAGGCGGCGATCGACGGCGTCGCCATGGCGCAGCTGTCGGGGCTGTATTACCGGAGACTGGGCAACCCTGAAGGGTTGCCCCTACAAGGTGGTCTTGTCGGTGGAGGCGACCCCACCACCG
>CAZJBN010000001.1:0-2632 GCA_964543955.1 uncultured Bifidobacteriaceae bacterium | reverse complement strand
GCGACCCCACCACCGGACTCCGTGGAGGCGACCCTTTAGGGTCGCCTGAACGCCAGCTCTTCCCCGGCGTCTGCTACTGCTGCAAGGTGGCAATGGCCGCACTGCCCGGCGGAGGAATCGCCGCCGCGTGGCGTCACGTCTATCCGGGCAACATCCGCGACATCGCGTTCTCGATGTCGCGTGATGGTGGTTCCTCCTTCAGTGGTCCTGTCCGTGTCAGCGAGGACGAGTGGCGGCTTGCCGGCTGCCCGGACGATGGGCCCGCCCTTGCGGTGGACGACAAGGGCGTGCTGCACGTGGTCTGGCCGACGGTGATCGGAGGCAACAATCCTGAAGGTGCGCTCTTCTATTCGTCTTCACGAGACGGCCGCACCTTTGCCGCTCGACATCGCGTGCCCGGCCTTGGGGGCCCGCGTCCGATGCATCCCCAGATTGCCGTTGACGCCAAGGGCCGGTTGACCGTTGCGTGGGACGAGGTCGTAAACGGCGTTCGTCAGGCGGCTGTTCGGCCGCTCGCGTTCGATGCTGAGGGGCGGCCGGCGCCGGGCGAGGCCATGCGCCTGGGCGCATCCGATACACCGTCTTCGTATCCTCTGCTGGTTGCCACGCCCCGCGGGATGCTGGCGGTCCACGTCTCGGGCAAGCCGGGCGCCTCGATGATTCGCGTCACGCCCGTCCGGCAACCCTGAAGGGTTGCCGCCACAGGTGACTGGCCGTACGGCTACTTCGGGAGCCGTTCGGGCATTTCGGCCACGACATACGTCATCACGGCCAGCGACGCAGCGGCCTTCGACACCTCGTCGGGCGCGATACGATCCACCGTGTCGGCCGGGGAATGGTGAATGGTGAAGTAGCGCGTGGAATCGCCTGCATACGCCATCATCGGTACCTTGCCGAGCTCGGCAATCGGTCCGATGTCCGCGCCGCCGCCTCCGGGATTGACGCCTTGCATATCGATGCCGGCCAGGAGCGTGGCGATGTCCACGATCACCCGGCGCGCCGCCTCCGACCCCGTGAAGGCGAGGCGTGCCGGCGCGAACACGCCGCTGTCGGACTCGATGGCCAGCACGTGGTCCGCGGCCTCGCTCGCGTGCGCGTCCCTGTAGGCCGTCCCCCCTCTCAGGCCGTTCTCCTCGTTGGTGAAGAGCACCACGCGTACGGTCCGTCGGGGCTGAATCCCCAGCGCCTTCATGAGCCGCGCGGCCTCCCACGTCACGATGCAGCCCACGGCATCGTCGGACGCGCCGGTCGCCGGATCCCAGGAGTCGAAGTGGCAGCCGACCAGGACGATCTCGTCCGGCCGCTCGCGGCCGCGGATCTCCCCGATGACGTTGGCCGATTCGACGTCATCTTCGAATCGCGACTCCATCTTCAGGCGGACGCGCACTCGCCGCCCCCGCTTGACGATGCGGTGGATGCGCTGGGCATCCTCGACGCTGATCGCCGCGGCGGGGATCTTCGTCGAGGCATCGCCGTACTGCATGCCGCCGGTATGCGGAGTCCGCAACCCCACCGGGCCAACCGATCGGACGAGCACGGCCACGGCGCCGTAGGCGGCCGCCGCGCGAGCGCCGTTGCCTCGATAGGCCACGGTCTCGCCGTAGGTCGTGTAGGGCACATCGAAGAGCACGATCCGCCCGCGGACCTCGGCGGCGCGCTTCTGGAGTTCCTCCATGCTCGAGACGACGATCACGTCCGCCTCGATGCCCTCCGGCGGTGTGGCGACACTGCCCCCCAGTCCGAGCATCGCGATCGGATGCTCGGGCGGATCGACAATGACCGCGCTCTCGTCGCCGCGCACCCAGTGCGGCGCCCGCACCGTCTCGGTCCGCACATTCTCCAGGCCGTCCTTCTTCATGGTCTCGACCGCCCACGCGATGGCGCGCGTCAGGTTGGCCGACCCGGTCAGCCGGGCGCCGAACGTATCGGTCAACTCCGCCACGCGCTCCCAGGCGAACTCGTCCGCGGTGGCCGACCGGATGAGACGCTGGGCATCGGTTCGGTAGGGGGCCAGCCAGGCCGGCGCCTGGACTTCGGCGATCGACACGGCATGTTCCGGGCTTGCCGCCGCATGGAGGCCGGCCGGCTGGGCGGCGAGATGCCCCGTCATGACGACCGCGGCCAGGCTGCATAGACACATGAAGGGTCCGAACAGGCGAGACATTGCTGCGGATTATATAATCGGTGGCAGGACGCCCCACCCATGACGACCCTGCGGCGCGGCACGTACATCGTAATCGGCCTGGCCTCGGTGGGCCTGGCCGTGCTCGGCGCGCTCCTCCCGGGCCTGCCGACGACGGTGTTCCTGCTGATCGCGCTGTGGGCGTTCTCGCGATCGAGCGAGCGCATGCATCAGTGGGTCCGCCGGGCGCCGGTCTTCCGCGAGGCAATCACCCACGTCGATCGCTATCACGAAGAACGAAGCATCGGCTTCGGGATCAAGGTCCTGGCCGTCACATGCGCCTGGACCTCCGTCGCGCTCTTCTTCGTCTCGAACGGCCTCAGCACGTCACTGACCGCCATCATCCTGGTCGTGCTGGCCACGGCATGCACGGTCTTCATGACCCTCACCCGCACGGCCGCCAGGACGGAGAAGATCGAAGCGCGGAGCTGACGGCGCACGCGGCCTAAC